>SXVG01000110.1 GCA_005791685.1 Methylotenera sp.
ACCTGAAACCAAGTAGGCCGGCCGTGATTGCACGTGCCACTGCGCTCGGTCGCTTCCATGTCGCGCAACAAGGCATTCATTTCACCCAGACTTAAACTGCGGTTCGCCCGCACGGCCGCGTGGCACGCCAAGGTGCCTAACAAGGCGTTACGGCGTTCGGTGAGCGCGCGCGTAGCACCGTACTCACGCAAATCGCGCAACACATCGCGTGCCAGGGTGACGGCATCGGCGTCCTGCAACAGACTGGGCACGGCGCGCACCACCAAACTGGTCGGGGACAGCACGGCCAAATCAAAACCCAATTGCTGCAGCTCCGCCTCAGGGCTGGCCAAGGCTTCTTGCAAGCTAGCCACCTCCAAGCTGTCGGCATTAAAACTAACTGGAATGAGCAAAGCTTGCATGGCCACGGTTTTTTGCGCCAAGGCGTTTTTCAGGCGCTCGTACATGATGCGCTCGTGCGCCGCATGCATGTCCACCACCACCAGGCCCAAAGCATTTTGCGCCAGCACATAAACGCCGTGAATTTGCGCCACGGCAAAGCCCAGTGGAAAGGTCTGGCTAGCGACCTTATTTTCATCCGCAGCATCGCCAGCATGCCCGTCCCTATTGGGCTGCAGGGCAGTCTCCAGCGACCCCGTGGGCAAGCCATTCTCCCCAAACAAACGGCCATAAAAATTCGGCGCTTCGGTGGCGCTCAAATTAATCTGCGCCTGGTAGCTGGGGTAAGCGGTCGCCGCAGGACTGGAAAACGGGTTGTAGCCGGCTTGATTAGCCGTCAGCGCATTGGACACGCCGGTTGGGCTAGCCAAGGCCTTGTGCAAGCTGTGAAAAATAAAGCGGTGTACCGCCTGACTGTCCCTAAAGCGCAGTTCGGTCTTGCTCGGATGCACGTTAACGTCCACCAGATTGGGATCTAATTCTATAAACAAGACGAAAGCCGGATGCCGGTCGTGGTGCAGCACGTCTTGGTAGGCCTGACGTATGGCATGACTGATTAATTTATCGCGAACAAAACGGCCGTTAACATAAACGTATTGTGTGTCCGTTTTATGCCGATTAAACGTCGGTTTGGCCGCCACGCCCCACAAGCGCAAGCCGGCGGCCGCTTCATCCAGCGCTATCGTTTCGGCCGCAAACGCCTCACCCAACACCGCGCTAAATCGTTGACCAGGTTCACTGGCCACATAACGGCAGATCGCCCTGCCGTTGTGCTGCAACATAAAAGCCACGTCCGGACGGGATAAGGCCATGCGATTAAACACCGCCTCGCAATGGGCTAACTCGGTGGCCTCGGTTTTTAGAAACTTACGTCTGGCCGGCGTATTAAAATACAAATCGTTGACTTCTACGACACTGCCCGCATCCAAAGCGGCCGGCGTTAGCTCAGAAATAAGGCTGCCCTCTGAACGGATGCGCCAGGCGTGCGCGGCACCTTGACCGCGGCTGGTGACGACCGTACGTGACACCGAGGCTATGCTAGCCAAGGCTTCACCGCGAAAGCCTAGGCTAGCGACCGCTTGCAAATCTTCTAAACTGGCTATTTTGCTGGTGGCATGCCGGGTTAAGGCCAGAGCCAAGTCGTCTTGGGCTATGCCCAGTCCGTTATCTAACACGCGCAATTGCTTGACGCCGCCTTCTTGCAAAGCCACTTGTATGTCACGACTGCCCGCATCCAAGCTGTTCTCCAGCAACTCTTTTAAAGCCGAGGCTGGCCGCTCCACCACCTCGCCGGCGGCGATTTGGCTAATCAATTGATCGGGTAAAAGATGGATGCGCATACTGTGGTCTATTTTACCTGTTTTAGGCCAAATGCTTGCGCCCATGCGCGCATTAAATCCACACGCCTAGCAAACCAGGCCGTTTTATACCAGCAGATTAGAAATAATTATTATATTGACATATATCAGACTGCTGTCAATAATAGAGGCTGGCTTCTAGGCATAAAAAATAACCATGAATAATAATACTTTTGAAATCGTCCCTTTGTTGGAAATGGATCAAACCAAATTAGTGCGCATCTACAGCGGCAAATTAAGTGGCTTAACCAAAAAACAAAGAGTCATATTTGACCTGCTCAGTCACGGCATGTTGGTTAAAGACATCGCCAAGCATTTGGATCTGGCCGAGATCACCGTCAAAGTGGTCAAGGCCCGCATCATGGTGTTATTGGGCATCAGCACCTTGCAAGAGCTGGCCGTCATAGGCAAATGCAACGCCTGCCAATACGTCAAACCGTTCATCCAAATGCAAGCCCAAGAAATCTAATCCAAGTTCACCGTTTCTAGGTAATCGGGCACCGTGACCCGCCAATGCAGCCGCTCTTCTAGGTGCAAGCGCATGGCATCTGCTGCCACCGGTTCACCGTGGGTGATGAAGGTTTGCTTAGGTGGGCTGGCAAAGCCACCCAACCAATCGATTATTTCCGCGTAATCGGCATGCGCAGACAGATTGGAAATCAAAGCCACCTTAGCCCGCACCGGCACGTATTCCCCATGAATTTTAATGCTGTCGGCGCCGTCCAGCATGGCCGCGCCGCGGGTGCCGGCCGCCTGAAAGCCGACAAATAAAACCGTGTTATTGGGATTGGGCGCAAAGGCTTTTAAATGGTGCACCACCCGACCACCGGTCGCCATGCCACTGGCCGACAAAATAATCATGGGGCCACGCTGCTGATTCAAGCGCTTGGATTCCTCCACCCCATGCACCATGTGTGCCACATGGCATAGCGCATGGCTTTGCTCGGCACTCAAACGGTGCTCGTTTTTAAAGTGATTAAAGATGGCGGTGGCATCGACCGCCATCGGGCTATTCAGATAAACCGGAATGTGGTCTGGAATAGCGCCCGAGGCTTTGAGCAGATGGATGTAATAGAGCAATTCCTGGGCGCGCCCGACGGCAAACACCGGTATCAGCACCACGCCTTTGTGCTGCACGGTTTGATTGATGATCTCGGCCAATTTTAGCTGCGGGTCCGATCTGTCGTGCAAGCGATTGCCGTAAGTGGATTCCAGCACCAAATAATCGGCTTGCTTGATGGTCGCTGGCGGCTTCATCAAAATATCGTGCGGTCGGCCTATGTCGCCGGAAAACAGCACCGAGGTTTTTTTACTGTGTATGCGCACAAAAGCCGAGCCCAGTATGTGGCCACTGGGGGATAGGCGTAAAGTCAGGCCGCCACCCAAATCGACGTCTTGCTCGTACTCTATAGGGGTCAACAAAGCCAGCGCATTTTGCGCGTCGTCCGTGGTGTACAAAGGCAGGGCCGGATGGTGTTTAGAAAAGCCACTCTTATTGGCGTAGCGCGCTTCTTCTTCTTGCAAATGGGCCGAATCCAACAGCAACACTTCGCACAAATCCCGCGTAGCGGGACTGCAATAGACTTTTCCAGCATAGCCTTTTTTGACCAATAAAGGCAAATAGCCACTGTGGTCTATGTGGGCGTGCGTTAACACCACTGCATCCAGCGTTTTCGGGTCTATCGGCAGATCGGCCCAGTTTCTCAGGCGCAATTGCTTAAGGCCTTGAAACAAGCCACAATCGATCAAAATACGCGTGTCTACCCCGCTTGCGGCTTGCGCACTCAGTAAATATTTTGAGCCGGTCACCGTGCCGGTTGCGCCAAGAAAACTTAATTTCATTGCATTTCCTTTGTGGCCCATCATGGCAAAGCGCTTAATCGAAGGCGACTTTACTTTTTGCCAGGGCTGGATTGGTGGAGAAATACTGCTTGATGCCATTTAAAATGGAGCCGCACAATTGCTCTTGATACGCTTCATCGTTTAATCGACGCTCTTCTTCAGGATTGCTGATAAACGCCGTTTCTATCAATATGGACGGAATGTCCGGTGATTTTAATACCGCAAACGATGCCTGCTCCACCCGCTTGGCATGCAAAGCATTGATTTCGCCTATTTCACTCAACACCGCCTTGCCCAGTTTCAAGCTGTCATTAATCGTGGCCGTTTGCGATAAATCCAATAAAGTTCTGGCCAATATGGGGTCTTTATCATTCAAACTCACCCCGCCTATCAGATCCGATTCGTTCTCTTTTTTGGCCAAATACCGAGCACTGGCACTGGTGGCGCCCCGTTCAGACAAAGCAAAGACCGAAGAACCGCGAGCCGACTGCTTGGTAAACGCATCGGCGTGTATGGACAAGAACAAATCGGCTTGCATGGTTCTCGCCTTAACCACACGACCGTGTAGCGGAATAAAATAATCGCCATCACGCGTTAACACGGCGCGCATATTGGGCTCGTTATCAATTTGCAGTTTGAGTTTTTTGGCCACCATCAAGGTAATGTCTTTTTCACGGCTACCGCTAGCGCCTAGCGCGCCAGGGTCCTCGCCACCGTGACCGGCATCAATCGCCACAACGATCAGCCTGCCGGTCTTTTTAGGCTCGGGCAGTGCCTCTATGGCCGGCGGCGGCTCTGGCGTGGCACTCATGGCCACGCTGGGCGAGTTAGTGGCCTCCGCGGCATTGGCTGCCACGGCGGGCAAGGCCGGCGTCTCGGTCACAGGGGCAGGCGCAACAGGCACTGCGGCAGCTGGCACGGCATTGTTTTGCAACACGCTCGCATCCCGTTCGGCCACCATGGCCATCAACGGGTCTAGTGCCGGGTAAACATCCAACACCAAACGGTATTTGTAGCTACCGGTTGGCGTTAAGGTAAAGGCATTGGGCTTGGCTGCCGCCTTCAAATCGACCACCAAACGTATGCCTTGTTGAGAATTGGCACTGCGTATCTGCTTGATATACGGGTCTGAGGCCTGCACTTTATCGGCCAGCGATTTTATCGTCGCATTAAGCTCGACATTGTCGATGTCCAACACCACCCTGTCCGGATTTTGCATATAGCTCATTTTGTAAGCGAAGGCACTGTTGGCTTCTAAGGTAATGCGGGTGTAGTCTGGGGCCGGCCAAACGCGCACCGCGCTGACCGGATAGGCCGCTTGCACTGCCCCGCTAAGCGCAAACAATAATAAAAACAATAGACTGAATAGGCTTTGTTTTATGCTCAGCATACGCTGGAATTTGATATGGCTTGCAGGCATTGTTTTCCTAATAGTGTGTGCGCCGACAGGCGTACGGTCCGCCCTAAGGATCCAGCCATCATTTTAACGGTAAAAGCAATTTCCAGGTCAGGCTCACCCAAGCAATTTTTTGCTTTGTCCGGCCACTCCACTAGGCACACGCTGTCGGCATTAAAATGCTCTCTGAAGCCAGCCGACTCCCATTCTTCTTCATCGTTAAAACGGTATAAATCGAAATGGTAGAGATTGACTTTGCCGGCCGCAGGCAGATGAACCGCATAAGACTCCAGCAAGGTATAGGTGGGGCTTTTGACTTTGCCTACATAGCCCAAAGCCGTCAATAAACCGCGTACCAAAGTGGTTTTACCGGCCCCCAAATCGCCTTGCAAAAACACCGTCGTGTTCGCCTGCAAGGCCTGCGCCAACCGCGCACCCAATTGCAAGGTGGCGGCCTCATTGGGCAAATCAAGTGTAAAATGCGCATTCATGACAGACAAACAAGCTTTCCTACAACTCGCCCAGGACATCAAACGCTGGGGCTTGGCGCTGGGTTTCAATCAAATCGGCATCACCGACACGCATTTGCAAGAGGCAGAAGTGCATCATCAGGCTTGGATTGCTAAAGGTTTTCATGGTGACATGGATTATATGGCAAAACACGGCGTGAAACGCAGCCGTCCTGCAGAATTAGTGCCGAACACCGTCAGCGTCATCTCCGTGCGCTTGGATTACCTGCCCGCCCAAGCCATGGCCAGCCAG
>SXVG01000111.1 GCA_005791685.1 Methylotenera sp.
AATTTGCGGTTTTGCAAATTAGGTAAGAAACGGCGTTTTGTTCTGTTGTTAGCGTGAGAAACGTTGTTGCCCACCATTGGCTTTTTGCCAGTTACCATACATACACGTGCCATGGTTAAATCTCCAAACTTCTGCTTTTTTTGAAAGACCGCAATTATAGTACGAAAACTAATAATATCTCAAGGTAATTATCAATAATATTTAGGCTTAATTAGCCATCAGTGCTTGCCCGTGCTACCAAAGCCGCCTTCGCCACGTTCGCTGCTATCAAAATCATCGACTAAATGGAAGTCTGCCTGCACCACAGGCACGATGACCAGCTGGGCGATGCGTTCCATGGGCTTGATTTCAAACGCGGTCTGACCACGATTCCAGCACGACACCATCAATTGACCCTGGTAGTCTGAATCAATCAAACCAACTAAATTGCCCAGCACGATGCCGTGTTTATGGCCCAGCCCTGAGCGCGGCAAAATCAGCGCTGCGTAATAGATGTTGTCTAAATGAATGGCCATGCCGGTTGGAATGAGGGTGGTCTCGCCCGGTTGCAGGGTAATGGGCGCGTCTAGGCAAGCGCGCAAATCCAAGCCGGCTGAACCGGGTGTGGCGTAGCTGGGCATTTGCTGGTGCAGGCGGTCGTCAAGAATTTTTAAATCAACAATAATTTTCATAAGCTTCTCAAAAAATACCTATCTTTAAAGTGTGGATTGGTTAGCTTTAGCATTAAACACTAATTTTTAGTGAAAATCACTATGGCGCTTCACTTGCGCACCAAGTAAAATTCAGCGCATTCTCAGGGGAGCTATCAATGAAACAGAATTTAAACTATAAAAAATTAGCCATGCAATTGGCATTAGCCGGGATGGCAGGCGCCGCATTGCCGTCTTTTGCAGCGGATAGCGTCACCGCACCTGTGGTGGTGACGGGTACGCGTGTTGAGCAAAACAGTTTTGACTTGCCCATGTCCATAGACGCAGTCGATGCCGAGCAAATGCAAGAAGGGCAGCTCAAAGTCAACCTTTCTGAATCGTCCAGTCGAGTGCCTGGCGTGGTGGTTAATAATCGTAACAACCCAGCCCAAGATTTAGCCATTCAAATTCGAGGGTTTGGTGCGCGATCAGCGTTTGGTGTGCGTGGGGTGCGCTTGTATGCCGACGGCATTCCTATGACCATGCCTGATGGTCAAGGTCAAACCGGTACATTCAATTTGGATACTGCGGCCCGAGTGGAATACCTACGCGGTCCATTCTCAGCGCTTTACGGCAACTCATCCGGTGGCGTGGTACAAATTTTCACTAAAGCGGGTGAGGAAGATCCTACGCTTAATGGCGGCGCTACTTTTGGTAGTTACAACACTCACCGCGAAAGCGTGGGTTTTAGCGACAGTGGTAACGGTTTTGATTACGTGATTAATGCCAATACTTACCGCAGTGACGGTTACCGTGCGCAATCGGATACGCGTCGTGATACGGTCCATGCAAAAATCAATTTTAAGCTTAGTGAAAATACCAAACTTAGTTTGGTGGCCACAGGCTTAGACCAGCCTAACAATTTGGATCCGCAAGGTTTGGATGCGAGTCAACTTCAAACAAACCGCAGACAAGCAGGCACCAATTCAGAACTTTTTAATACGCGGGTTACGCGCAGCCATGAACAGATAGGGGCTATTTTAGAGCATAAGCTTAGTGAGCAAGATGCCTTGCGCTTCATGACCTATTATGGTCGGCGCGATAATGAGCAGTACCAGTCCGTGTCCATTGCGGCACAAACAACTTCGCCCGGCTTTGAGCGAAACGGTGGCGGTGTTGCTGTAATCGATCGTAGCTTTGGCGGAATCGATGCGCGCTGGGTACACCAAGGGGAATTTGCAAGTAAACCGTTTAATCTAACGCTAGGGTTTAATTATGACGAGATGAGCGATGAGCGAACCGGTTATGAAAATTTCACCTCGGGTTCTGGCACGGTTTGTGGCGCTTCCGGCCGAATTTGCGGGGTTAAAGGTAATTTAAGGCGTGACGAAAGCAATGACCTGAATAATTTTGATCAATATGCCCAAGCCTCATGGGATGTGCATTCAAAACTGTCATTAAGCGGCGGTTTGCGCCATAGTCGCGTTACTTTCAAAATGAAGGACAGGTACATTGCTACGGGTAATGGTGACGACAGTGGCTCTACCCGCTTCACTGAAACCACGCCCGTTATTGGTGCTGTGTTTAAATACAACGATAAAATCAACCTTTTTGCCAATGCCGGGAAAAGTTTTGAAACGCCAACGTTTGTGGAGATGGCTTACAACCCAGACTACAATGTATCCGGCTTGAATTTAGCGCTTCAGCCAGCTAAAAGTGATCAATACGAAGCGGGGTTAAAAGCGTTCATTGCAGCTAATACTTTAGTGAATGTATCCGCATTTAAAATCGACACTAAAGATGAAATTGTTGTGGCGACTTCGCAAGGCGGCAGAACGACTTATCGTAACGTCCCTTCTTCAGAGCGTAAGGGCTTGGAGTTCAGTTTGGATAGTCAGTTAGCCAATGATGTGCGTCTATATTTGGCCTACACTTTACTGGATGCTAAATTTACGGAAGCATTCAGTGCCTGTATTACACCATTCCCTAATGGTTCATCTTGCAGGTATGGCACAGCGGGTGATTTTGAAACGATTGCCTCTGGTAGCAAAATTCCGGGTACTTACAAATATAATCTATACGGTGAGACTTCTTGGAAGCATCAAGCCACCGGCTTCAATACGGCTTTAGAAATGCGTAGGGCGAGTGGAAGTAATGTCAGCTTTAATGTGGCAGACGGTCAAACTGAAAGTTATACCGTTTTTAATTGGCGTGGTGGCTTTAAACAAAATCTGAACAATTGGAATTTCTCGGAATTCGTGCGTGTAGAAAATATATTTGATAAAGCTTACGTTGGATCCATACGTGTGGCTGACGGTAATCAACGATTTTACGAATCAGCCCCGGGCCGCAATTGGTTGTTAGGTTTAAGCGCGGCTTATAGCTTTAAGTAAGGGTAAGCTATTAAAGCATGCTCACCACATGCTTTAACAGCAATTCGGCAATCACACTTTTTGGCGCGCGTTCTAAGGGATGCGCGCCATTTTTGTCTAATAGGGTCACTTGGTTTTCATCGCTGCCCATCGCATCGCTGACTAAATTTGCCACCATGAGTGGCAATTTTTTGGCCTGGCGTTTGGCTTCAGCATGATCCAATAACTTTTCTGTTTCGGCGGCAAAGCCCACGCAGAATGGCGCTTTAGGCAAGCTGGCAACTTCGGCCAAGATGTCTTTATTGGGGCTAAGTGCTAGCGTTAAGCTGGCATTACTCTTCTTGATTTTTTCCGCATGCGGCGCACTGGGGCGGTAATCCGCCACTGCTGCCACACTGATAAAGATATCTTGATTGCCCACTTCGCCCATCACCGCCTTATACATGGCGTCGCTACTGCTGGCTTTAATGGTGTTAACCGAATCGGGCGCATGCAATGCGCTGGCGCCGCTCACCAAAGTGACGATTGCCCCCATGTCCGCCGCCACTTGGGCGATGGCGTAGCCCATTTTGCCGCTGCTTAAGTTGGTGATGGCGCGCACCGGGTCTATCATTTCCAAGGTCGCACCGGCGGTAATCAGCACGCGTTTGCCGGCCAATAATTTAGGGGTAAAGTGTGCGTTTACTAACCTGAGCAAGGCCTCGGCTTCTAGCATGCGGCCCAAGCCGATTTCGCCACAGGCTTGCTCGCCACTGGCAGGCCCAAGCAGGCTGACGCCGTCGGCTTGCAATTGCGCCACGTTGCGTTGCGTGGCTGGGTTTTCCCACATTTGTTTGTTCATGGCCGGTGCCACCAATAGCGGGCAATCTCTGGCCAAACAGAGTGTGGAGAGTAAATCGTCGGCTCGGCCTTGCACCAATTTAGCCAAAAAATCGGCGCTAGCCGGCGCCACCAATATGGCGTCGGCCTGCCGTGATAGCTCGATGTGCGGCATGCCATTGCGGATGCTGCTGTCCCACATGTCTATGTATACCGGCTTGCCTGATAGGGCTTGCATGGTGACGGGCGTAATGAATTGGCAGGCGGCTTGGGTCATGACCACCTGCACGTCGATGTGGGCTTTGACCAATAGGCGTACCAATTCGGCCGCCTTGTAGGCGGTGATGCCGCCGGTGATGCCTAGCACTAATGATTTGGCTTTTATGGGGTTATTTTTTTGCATAAGGGTGAACAAATAAGTTTACTATCTTGCTAATGCGTTCATTTTAATACGAAAATCGTTATTAAAGCGCGTATCCCTTTACTGACTTTGCATAAAGGACTCCATCATGGCGATTACCGATTGGCCACTGGCAGAACGTCCGCGTGAAAAACTGTTGGCACTGGGGGCGCCCGCCCTGTCCGATGCCGAGTTATTAGCAATCTTTTTACGGGTAGGCGTGGCCGGTAAAACGGCGGTCGACTTGGCCCGCGATTTATTGCAAAGATTTGGCAGTTTAACCGGTATTTTTGCTGCAAGCCAAGCGGAATTGTCACAAGTGCATGGCATGGGTTTGAGTAAATGCGTGCAACTGCAAGCCATCTTTGAAATGACTAGGCGCGCCTTAAAAGAAAAAATGCAAGCGCAAGACGTGTTGAGCTCGCCGCAACAAGTGCGTGATTTTCTCTGTTTGAAATTGGCGCAGTTGCCCTATGAAGTATTCACCGTGCTGTTTCTAGACGCGCAAAATAAGTTGATTAGCGCCGATGAGCTGTTTCGCGGCAGTTTGATGCAAACCAGCGTTTACCCGCGCGAGGTGGTGAAGCGCGCGCTGGATCACCATGCCGCCAGTGTCATTTTGGCGCACAACCACCCCTCGGGTTTGGCCCAACAAAGTCAAGCCGATGAGCTCATTACCCAACAATTAAAACAAGCCCTGGCGCTAGTGGACGTGCGGGTGTTGGACCATTTTATTGTTGCCGGCAACACAACTTTTTCATTCGCTGAGCGTGGTTTGTTGTAAACTAAAAACCATGGAAAATTTAATGGTTGTAGATAACAGGTTATGGCTTAACTTGGCCGTGGCTTTAGGCATAGGGTTGTTGGTGGGGGCCGAGCGTGAGCGCAGCAAGGGCATGGATGCAGACCGCTCTTTAGCCGGCATACGCACCTTTACCATCGTGGCCTTGCTGGGCGCGGTGAGCACGGTGGTGAGTTTTTGGTTGCTGATCGTTTCGGTCATTTGTGTCACGGTCTTTGCCGCTTTAGCCTATGCGGTGCGGGTAAACGAACACCCTGGCTTGACCACCGAAATCACTTTGGTGTTTACCGCTATTTTAGGCGGTTTGGCCATGACCACACCGTCTTTGGCGGCCAGCCTTGCCGTGACCGCGGCCATATTGCTGACGGCTAAAGAGCCCATCCACGGTTTTATTCGGGTGGCGGTGACCAAAGAAGAGGTGAACGATTTTCTTATTTTGGCGGCCGCGACCCTGATAGTCTTGCCCTTGGTGCCCAACGAATTAATCGGCCCTTTTGACGCCATTAATCCGCACAATCTTTGGTTGATCGTCATCTTGGTCATGCTCATTAGCGCACTCGGTCATTTGGCACTGCGGGCGCTTGGCAGTCGGGTTGGCCTGCCATTGGTTGGGCTGGTATCGGGTTTTATTTCCAGCATAGCGACAGTAGGCGCCATGGGCCAGCGCGCGCAACAAACGCCGGCACTGATGGAGGCCGCGGTGGCCGGTGCACTGCTGTCCAGTTTAGCCACTATTTTGCAATTGAGTTTGCTGTTGGGGGCAATACACCCGCCGACTTTGCATGCTATGTTGGCCCCTTTGATTTTTTCTGGGGTGGCGGTGGCGATGTATGCTTTGGTCATTACCGTCAGTTGCTTTCATAAAGAATGCCCGGAAATGGGACAGCCTAGCCAGACTTTCAGTGTTAAAACGGCATTGACTTTGGCGGCCATCATCGCCGTGGCTTTGATGGCCTCGGCCGCACTCAATGTTTGGTTTGGTCAGGCCGGTTTGGTTTTTGCCTCCATGGCGGCAGGGGTGGCGGACGTCCATGCCGCCGCCATTTCCGTGGCATCGCTGGCGGCATCCCATAGTTTAAGCGCCAGCAACGCGGTGATGCCTATCTTGTTGGCGTTTACCATTAACACTTTTTCTAAAGGCGTAGTAGCGATGGTCAGTGGCGGCAAGGAGTTTGCCAAGCAAGTCGTGCCCGGTTTGTTGGTGCAAGTGCTGGCCGCTTGGCTGGGCTGGCTATTCTTTTAACATTATTTTTAAGTTTCGTTAATGATCATGCATAAACATTTCAAATTAGTCTGCTGGGCGGCGGTGTTAGGCCTAGGCTTGGCGGCGGTCTGTGCGATTGCCTTAAACCGAGGCGAAAGCATCAGTGCCCTGTGGTTTATTGCCGCGGCGGCTTGTATTTACGCCATCGCTTACCGTTTTTACGCGGCTTGGATTGCCGCTTCCGTGCTCATGGTGGACAGCACGCGGGCGACGCCGGCCGAACGTTTAGACAACGGCCGCGATTTTGTTCCGACCAATAAATGGGTGGTGTTTGGCCACCATTTTGCTGCCATCGCTGGCCCTGGCCCCTTAATTGGCCCGACTTTGGCCGCGCAGTTTGGCTATTTGCCCGGCACCTTGTGGATACTGGTTGGGGCGGTCTTGGGCGGTGCAGTGCAGGACATGGTGACCTTATTTTTCTCGACCCGGC
Source organism: Methylotenera sp. (assembly GCA_005791685.1). Classification (GTDB taxonomy): domain Bacteria; phylum Pseudomonadota; class Gammaproteobacteria; order Burkholderiales; family Methylophilaceae; genus Methylotenera. Next base: position 6,717 of record SXVG01000111.1, read on the forward strand.
GCAACGCCCGCAGTTTAGGCCAAATGGCCAGAGATGAAATCGGCCCGATAGGCGGCGCGGCGGCGCTAATAGGCACGTTTTTAATCATGATTATATTGATAGCGGTGTTAGGTCTGGTGGTGGTTAACGCCATGAAGCACAGCCCTTGGGCGACATCCACGGTGGCGGCCACCATCCCAATTGCCATGCTGGTGGGCTTTTACATGCGTAACTTTCGTCCCGGGCGGGTGTTAGAAGCCACCTTGCTAGGCGTGGTCTTGCTGTTGTTGGCGGTAGTAGGCGGCGGCTGGATAGACCACCAGCCCATGCTGCGCGGTTGGTTTGATCATGAGGGCCTCACTTTGGCTTGGGCCATCATTGCCTACGGCTTTGCTGCTGCGGTGGTGCCGGTTTGGTTGTTACTGGCCCCGCGCGACTATTTGTCGACCTTTGTGAAATTAGGCACGGTGATGTTATTGGCCGTCGCCATCATTATTTTGCAACCGCAGGTGCACATGCCGGCCTTGACCCAGTTTACCGATGGCAGCGGCCCCATCTTTGGCGGCAAGCTATTCCCTTTTGTCTTTATCACCATCGCCTGCGGCGCTATTTCTGGTTTTCATGCCTTGATTGCCTCGGGTACCACGCCTAAGTTGTTGGCCAATGAAAGCGACATACGCATGATAGGTTACGGCGCCATGTTGCTAGAAAGCTTCGTCGCCATCATGGCCATGATAGCCGCCACTGTGTTGGAGCCAGGCGTGTTTTTTGCCATCAACAGCCCGGCTGGCGTGGTCGGCAGCGAGGCGGTGGACGCGATTGCGAAGATTAACAGTTGGGGCTTTGCCGTGACGCTAGAGCAAATGAACCAATTGGCAAGCGACATGGGCGAAAGCAGCTTGTTTGCCCGCACCGGTGGCGCGCCCAGCTTGGCGGTGGGCATGGCCAGTATATTTGGCCATGCTTTCGGCAAAAGCATGCTGGCCATTTGGTACCATTTTGCCATCATGTTTGAAGCCATTTTTATCCTGACGACCTTAGATGCCGGCACCCGTGTCGGCCGCTTTATGTTGCAAGACATGTTGGGCAATGTCTGGCCAAAAATGGGGCGCACCTCATGGACGCCATCGGTGATGTTGACCAGCGGGCTAGTGGTGGCGGCTTGGGGCTATTTTCTATACATAGGCGTGATAGACCCGAATGGCGGGGTGAATATTTTATGGCCCTTATTTGGCATTGCCAACCAAATGCTGGCGGCCATTGCCTTGTGCGTGGCCACCGGCATTCTGGTCAAGTCAGGCAGGCTTAAGTTTGCTTGGATTACCGGTTTGCCCTTAATCTGGCTATTGACCGTGACCAGTACGGCGGCCTGGCAAAAAATATTCAGTGATGACATCCGGGTGGGATTTTTTGCCGCCGCCAACGATTTGTCGGCAAAATTAGCCGCCGGTGTGCTGCCTTTGGATAAAGCGGCGGTGGCGCCTAAGCTGATATTCAATCAGCAATTAGACGCGTATTTGACGGTGTTTTTTGTGCTGTTGTTATGGCTGGTGGTGCTGGACATGCTCTACGTGCTTTATCGCTATTTGCGCGCCCAGCCCTTATTGCCTTTGACCGAAGCGGCTTATCAACCGACGCGTTTAGTCGACAGCTGGGTGCGCGACTGATGCATGTGCTGGCCCGCCTATTGAAAAACATTAAACACCTGTGGCACCGCGTGCGCCAATTAAGCGGTGACGATGCCTATGAGGTGTATGTCAAGCACCATGCCGCATTTCATCAAGCCAGCCTCGATGCCCCGCCCTTATTAAGCCGCAAGGATTTTTTTAAATTGTGGCAAGACAGCCAATGGCAAGGGGTGAACCGTTGCTGTTAAGCTGTAGGCAAGTCTCATGAAGGGCTTTGGGATTTACATCATAGGCGATGAAATACTCTCCGGTAAGCGCCAAGATGCGCATTTATCCTTCGTGATTCAAGCCTTAAAAGCGCGCGGTTTGTCATTGGCCTGGGCGAATTATTTGGGCGACATCCCCGAGCAAATTACTGCTGCGCTTAAGACCAGCATGGCGCGCGGTGACGTGGTGTTTAGCTTTGGCGGCATAGGCGCCACGCCGGATGACTTTACGCGGCAATGCGCGGCCGACGCCGTCGGCGTGTCCCTGGCTAGGCATGCTGAGGCCTTGGCCGAAATAGAGGCGCAGTACGGCGACACGGCTTACCCCCAACGCGTACTGATGGCCGATTTTCCGCAAGGGGCCAGCATCATCCCCAATCCGGTTAATCGGGTGGCGGGTTTTGCCATTCGTGAACATTATTTTTTGCCCGGCTTTCCACAAATGGCCCATCCCATGATGGAGTGGGTGCTGGATACGCATTATGCTCAGCTGTTTCATCAGCAAGATTACGCCGAGGCCTCTATTTTGGTTATGGAGGCGGGTGAAAGCCGTTTAATCGATTTGATGCAAGCGATAGTCGCGCAGTACCCAGACTTGAAATTATTCAGCTTGCCTAAACTCGACAAGCAACGCAGCACCGAGCTCGGGGTGAAGGGTTTGGCTAACCGGGTGGCGGCTGCGCTAGCAGACATCAAGCAAGGCGTGAGCGCGCTTAATTTTCCGTGGACTGATTTGTAGTGGACTGCCGTGCTGAATGTGGCGCCTGTTGTAGCGCGCCATCGATCAATAGCCCCATTCCCGGCATGCCCCATGGCAAACCGGCTGGGGTGCGCTGCGCGCAATTGGGGGCACACAATCAATGCCTGATTTTTGGGCAGGCCTCGCGGCCAGCTTTTTGTGCCAGCTTGCAGCCCAGTGAAGAGATGTGCGGGGAAAGTCGGACGCATGCCATTTTATGGCTGACCGAGTTGGAACAATTAACCCGGCCTTAAGCGCGATTGAAGTCCAGTTTTTGTTGGTCTTGCATCAAGCACACCGCCCCCAAGCTGATTAAGGCCATGGCCGACACGTAGTAGCCCACCCAAGTTAAACCACCATGATTTGCCAGCAGTTGCGACACATAAGGCGCGCTGGACGCGCCTAAAATGCCGCCTAAATTGTAGCTTAAGCCGGCGCCGCTGTAGCGCACGGCCACCGGGAATTGTTCGGGTAAAAAAGCGCCCATGGGGGCAAACGTGGCGCCCATCAGCAATAAAGCCAAGGATAAAAATAAGGTGATGGCCACAACATGAGCGCTGCTTAATAAGGGGTTTAAACTAAAGCCGAGCAAGATGGCTAAAAAACAGCCGATTAATAACACCGGTTTACGCCCGTATTGATCGCTTAAGGCCGCCGACACTGGGGTAATGAGCGCCATAAACAGCACAGCAAAGCACAGCATTTGCAAGAAATCCAGTCTGGCTATGCCTAGGGTTTGCGTGCCATAACTTAAACAAAAAACCGTGGCGGTATAAAACAGGTTGTAGCAAACCGTCATGGCCAGTGCGCCGAGTAGCAAGGGCTTTTTATGATTTTTTAATAAAGTTTGGATGGGTGTTTTAACGGTGTGCTGTTGGTCCAAAGCAAGGGCAAAGGCGGTGGTTTCGCTCAATTTAAAGCGCACGTACAAGCCCAGCACCACCAATAGGGCGCTGGCAAAAAACGGCAGGCGCCAGCCCCAAGCTTTAAATTCAGCCTCGGTTAAAAACACACTTAAGGCTAAAAAACTTAAACTTGCCAGCAAGAATCCCACCGCTGGCCCCAGTTGCGGGAACATACCAAACCAGCCACGTCGGCCGGCCGGCGCACTCTCGGTGGCCAGCAAGGCCGCGCCACCCCATTCGCCGCCTAAACCTATGCCTTGCGCCACGCGTAATAGACAAAGCAATAAAGGCGCCCAGCCGCCTATGGCGTCGTAGCCTGGTAAACAGCCTATCAATAAAGTGGCCGTACCCATCAACAACAAAGAGCTGGGCAACGTGGCCTTGCGGCCTATGCGGTCGCCAAAATGACCGAACATAATGGCGCCTAGGGGGCGGGCAAAAAAAGCGATACCAAAACTTAAAAAAGCATTTAAAGCTTGCGCCGTCGGATCACTGCTGGGAAAAAATACCGGGCCTATGACCAAGGCCGCCGCCATGGCGTAAATGTAAAAGTCATAAAACTCAATGGCGGTGCCGATAAAGCTGGCAAAGGCAATGTGCGTGGCTGACGCTGGTTTTTTGGTTGAAGTTGGGTTCAAAGTAGGGCTTACTTTCATTTCGCAATATGGATGGGCATGGCCATTATACAAAGTTTTAGTTTTATACCGTTAACTGCAAATTTAAGTTTTCTGCCACCTGATTTGCGTATAAAATAGGCAACTCGGCGTTAATAATGTAAAGCATACTCGCAGTGCAAATCGGTCATCACCTACTTAAAAACAACCTGATTGTAGCGCCCATGGCAGGGGTGACGGACAGACCTTTCCGTCAGTTGTGCAAAAAAATGGGTGCCGGTTTGGCGGTGTCGGAGATGGTGACGTCCAATTCGCTGTTGTACGGTAGCGAAAAAACCTTGCGCCGCGCCAATCACCAAGGCGAAGTGGATCCCATTTCCGTGCAAATTGCCGGCGCCGATCCTAAGATGATGGCAGAAGCGGCCAAGCACAATGTGGACAATGGCGCACAGATCATAGACATCAACATGGGCTGCCCGGCCAAGAAAATTTGCAATGTCATGGCAGGCTCAGCCTTACTCAAAGACGAGCCACTGGTGGCGCAAATTCTTAAAGCGGTGGTCAACGCGGTAGACGTGCCGGTCACCTTGAAAATACGCACCGGCTGGGATAAACATAACCGTAATGCTGTGCAAATTGCCAAAATGGCCGAAGATATAGGCGTGCAAGCATTGGCCATGCACGGTCGCACGCGCGCTTGTTTATACACTGGCGACGCTGAGTACGACACCATCGCCACGGTCAAGCAAGCGATTAACATCCCGCTGATTGCCAATGGCGACATTACCAGCCCAGAAAAAGCTAAATTTGTCTTGGACTACACCGGGGTAGATGCGGTCATGATAGGCCGTGCCGCGCAAGGTCGGCCTTGGATATTCCGTGAAATAGAGCATTTCCTTAAGACTGGCGAGCACTTGCCCGCCCCGGAAGTGAGTGAAATTCGCAGTGTGATGTTGGCGCATTTGCATGATCTTTATGATTTTTATGGGGAGCTTACCGGCATGCGCATGGCGCGTAAGCATATTTCTTGGTACACCAAGGGCTTGAAAGATTCGGCCAATTTCCGCCATAACATGAATACCTTGCAAACCATCCCTTTGCAACTCGCGGCCATAGATGAATTTTTTGATCATCTGCAGAGCCGGGACCACCGTTTGCAGTACGACGATATTGAAACAACTGACGTGGTGTTAAAGGCGGCCTAATGGAAGAATGTGAACTGACTCAAACTGGCTCTATGCCTGATTGCCAAATCGCCAACAGCGTTAAATCTTCGTTGGATCAATACTTTAAAGATCTCGATGGCGGACGGCCACACGCCTTGTATGACATGGTTTTGGCCTGCATAGAAAAGCCTTTATTGGAGTACACCTTGCACTACGCGGGGGGCAACCAAAGCAAAGCGGCCGAAATTCTAGGGTTAAATCGCAACACCTTACGTAAGAAAATGCAGCAGTACCACATCGAGTAGCATTCGATCGTCTTTATATTCCTTAATTAACTTCATTTGAGTTTTCACATGGCAACCATTAAACGTGCGCTGATTAGCGTTTCAGATAAATCCGGTATTTTAGAATTGGCCCGGGCTTTAACTAAATTAAAGGTGGAGATTCTATCCACCGGCGGCACCGCAAAATTATTTCGTGACAACGCCATTCCCGTGTTGGAAGTCAGTGACTACACCGGGTTTACCGAGATGTTGGATGGCCGAGTTAAAACCTTGCATCCGAAAGTGCACGGCGGTATTTTAGGTCGGCGTGATTTACCCGAACACGTGGCGGCCATGCAAGCGGCCGACATCCCGAATATCGACATGGTGGTGGTCAATTTATACCCATTTGAAGCAACCGTGGCCCAAGCCGATTGCACGCTGGAAGACGCCATAGAAAACATAGACATTGGTGGCCCGGCCATGGTGCGTTCGGCGGCTAAAAACTGGAAAGACGTTGCCGTTCTAACCGATGCCAGCCAATACCCGGACGTCATCACTGAATTGCAAAGCACAGGCGGTGCCGTGAGCCAATCTACCCAATTTGCTTTATCGGTGGCGGCCTTTAATCGCATCAGCAATTACGATGGCGCCATCAGCGATTACCTGTCTTCATTTAATGCCGATGGCACCCGCAGTGCTTTTCCTGCGCAAAGCAACGGCCGTTTTGTTAAATTGCAAGACCTACGCTACGGCGAAAATCCCCACCAGCAAGCGGCGTTTTACCGCGACTTATCCCCGGCACCGGGTTCATTGGTCACCGCCACGCAATTGCAAGGTAAAGAATTAAGCTACAACAACATCGCCGATGGCGACGCCGCTTGGGAGGCCGTCAAATCTTTTAACAGCACCGCCTGTGTCATCGTTAAACACGCCAACCCGTGTGGGGTGGCACTCGGTGCCCATGCCTTGGAGGCCTATAGCAAGGCCTTTCAAACCGATCCTAGCAGTGCTTTTGGTGGCATCATCGCCTTTAATTGCGTGGTGGATAAAGCCGCGGCCGAAGCCGTTAGCAAGCAATTTGTTGAGGTGCTGATTGCCCCCGACTACACGGCCGAAGCCTTGGCCATTTTTGCCGCCAAAGCCAACGTGCGAGTGCTAAAAATTGCCTTAGCCAAAGGTGGCGACACGCCTTGGCAGCAAGGCCGCAATGCCTATGACAGCAAACGCGTGGGTTCGGGTTTACTCATCCAAAGCGCGGACAACCATGAAATCAGCGTCGCGGATTTGAAAGTGGTTAGCAAGAAGCAAGCCACACCACAACAAATGGCCGACATGCTGTTTGCTTGGCGCGTGGCCAAATACGTAAAATCCAATGCCATCGTGTTCTGCGGTAACGGCATGACCTTGGGCGTGGGTGCCGGTCAAATGAGCCGCGTGGACAGCACGCGCATCGCCGCCATCAAAGCGCAAAATGCCCATTTAAGCCTTAAAAATTCCGTGGTGGCCTCCGATGCCTTTTTTCCATTCCGCGATGGCATAGACGTGCTGGCAGAAGCCGGTGCCAGCTGTGTGATCCACCCGGGGGGTAGCATGCGCGATGAAGAAGTGGTGGCCGCTGCCGACGAGCATGGCTTGGTGATGGTGGTGACTGGCATACGCCATTTTAGGCATTAAGGTAAACAGCATATGAAAATATTAGTCATAGGTGGTGGCGGGCGCGAGCATGCGCTGGCTTGGAAAATCGCACAAAATAAAGCGGTCAGTCGTATTTATGTGGCACCGGGTAATGCCGGCACCGCAACCAATCCCGACATGATAAATGTGCCTATCAGCAGCGTGCCTGATTTATTAAAATTTGCCCAAGACGAAGAAATTTACCTGTCCATCGTTGGCCCAGAAGCGCCCTTGGCGGCGGGTGTGGTCGATGCTTTTAAGGCGGCCAATTTAAAAATATTTGGCCCCACCCAATTGGCTGCCCAGCTAGAAGGCTCTAAGGATTTCGCTAAGGCTTTCATGTTTCGCCACGGCATTCCGACCGCGGCCTACGCGACCTTTACCGATGCCAAGCTCGCCCACGATTACGTCAGCCAACAAGGTGCGCCCATCGTCATTAAAGCCGATGGCTTGGCGGCGGGCAAAGGCGTGGTCGTAGCCATGACGGATAGCGAGGCGCACGAGGCGATTGATGCCATGTTGTCCGACAACAAGCTAGGTAGCGCTGGGGCGCGGGTGGTCATAGAAGAATTTTTAACTGGCGAAGAAGCCAGTTTTATCGTCATGGTGGACGGCAAAAATATCTTGCCATTGGCCACCAGCCAAGACCACAAACGCCTATTGGATGGCGACCAAGGCC
>SXVG01000112.1 GCA_005791685.1 Methylotenera sp.
AATCGAATAAATATCGTGGTGCGGTGGCGGTGAAATCAAACCCACGCCCGGCACAGAGAAACGCAATTTGGCGATGTACTCGCTGACTTTATGCCCAGGCAATTGGCCACCTTCGCCAGGCTTAGCGCCTTGCGCCATTTTGATTTGTATCTGATCGGCGGAGGCCAAGTATTCGGCCGTTACACCGAAGCGACCAGACGCCACTTGTTTAATGCTAGAGCGCATGGAGTCGCCCGCTTGCAAGGCAATGTCTTTGACTATGCGGTCATGGCCTATGACGGTTGCCATGGTGGTGGCACTGGCAACCGGTATAAAGCGTTTGGCGTCTTCACCGCCTTCACCGGTATTGGATTTACCGCCTATGCGGTTCATGGCAATCGCCAAGGTCGCGTGCGCTTCGGTTGATATAGAGCCCAAAGACATGGCGCCGGTAGCAAAACGCTTAACGATTTCTTTAGCCGATTCAACTTTGTCCAAGGCAATCGCCGCGCCCACCGGTTTAATTTCAAACAAACCACGCAAGGTCATGTGACGGCGGGTTTGATCGTTAATTAGCTGAGCGTATTCTTTGTAAGTGTCGGCTGAATTGGTACGCGTGGCGTGTTGCAATTTAGCAATCGAATCCGGCGTCCACATGTGCTCTTCACCGCGCACCCTAAAGGCATATTCGCCACCGGCATCCAAATGCTTGGCCAATACTGGATCGTCGCCAAAGGCGGCCGTATGCAAGCGCTCGGCCTCTTCTGCCACTTGCGCCAAGCCTATGCCTTCAATGTTGGTGGTGGTGCCGGTAAAGTATTGATTAACAAAAGCGCTGTTTAGGCCGATGGCCTCAAAAATTTGCGCGCCACAATACGATTGATAGGTGGAGATACCCATCTTAGACATGACTTTATACAAGCCTTTGCCTATGGCTTTAACAAACTTTTTGGCCGCTTCTTTGGCATCTTTCACGTCCATGTGCTTGATGGTTTCAAACGCCAACCATGGGCAAACCGCTTCTGCACCGTAGCCGGCCAATAAAGCAAAATGGTGCACTTCACGCGCAGAACCGGTATCGATAACCAAGCCAGCGCTGGTGCGCAAACCGGTTTTTACCAAATGCTCGTGGGTGGCCGAACAAGCCAATAAAGCCGGTATGGCCAAACGCTCTAAACTGACGCTACGGTCAGAAAGTATCAGGATATTAAAGCCATCCTGCACGGCATTTTGTGCCGCACTGGTGATGCTGGCCACGGCGGCGGCCATGCCAGCCTTGCCTTGCGCGGCTGGATAGGTGATATCCAACACCACGGATTTGTATTGATTTTGCGTTAATGTCGCGATGGCTTTTAACTGCGCCAACTCGTCCAAGGTTAAGACCGGTTGCGCCGCTTCCAAACGCATGGGTGGATTAGCTTCATCCACCGCCAATAAATTGGGTTTAGGCCCAATAAAGGTCACCAAAGACATCACCAATTCTTCACGAATCGGGTCTATAGGCGGGTTGGTCACTTGCGCGAACAACTGTTTAAAGTAGTTATAGAGTAATTTTGGTTTAGCCGATAACACCGGCAAAGCCGCATCGTTACCCATGGAGCCCGACCCCTCTTCGCCGTTTTCCACCATGGGTTGCATGACGAATTTGATGTCTTCTTGGGTGTAACCAAACGCTTGTTGGGTATCCAATAGATTGGCAGCCATTTCCAACTCACCGTCTACCTTGGGCATGTCGCTCAAGAAGTAACGTGTTTTTTCTAGCCATTGTTTATAAGGCTTAGCGGTGGCTAAGGCATTTTTAACTTCGGCATCACCAATGATGCGGCCTTGCTCCATGTCTATCAACAACATTTTGCCTGGCTCCAAGCGCCATTTTTTTACGATTTTTTCTTGTGGGAAAGTCAGCACACCCATTTCGGAGGCCATCATCACCAAATCGTCGTCAGTCACTAGGTAACGAGCTGGACGCAAACCGTTGCGGTCCAAAGTGGCGCCTATCATGCGACCATCGGTAAAGGCCACGGCGGCTGGACCATCCCATGGCTCCATCAAGGCGGCATGGTATTCGTAAAAAGCACGGCGCTCTTGATCCATCAAACTGTTGTTGCTCCAGGCTTCTGGAATTAACATCATCATGGCATGCGGCAAGGAGTAGCCACCGGCCACTAGCAACTCTAAGCAATTATCAAAACAAGCAGAATCGGACTGACCGTCCACAATCAATGGCCACAATTTTTCTAAATCGTCACCTATCACGCTGGACTTCATGGTTTCGTGACGCGCTGCCATCCAATTGACGTTGCCTTGCACGGTATTGATTTCGCCGTTGTGGGCAATCATGCGGAACGGATGCGCTAAATCCCAGGCAGGGAAAGTGTTGGTAGAAAAGCGTTGGTGCACCAAGGCCAAAGCCGACACCAAGCTTTCGTCGTTCAAATCTTGGTAGTACACGCCCACTTCATTGGCCAATAACATGCCTTTGTAAACGATGGTGCGGGAGGACAAAGACGGGATATAAAACGTGGCAGGGTCTTTTAAATTTAGCGCACGCACCGCATGCTCTATGCGCTTACGGATGACGAATAATTTACGCTCAAACACCGTTTGATCAGTATCGATCGCACCTATAATCAACTGACGCATGGTCGGTTCTACATCGCGCGCCGCTTGGGCAATGTTGCTGTTATCGACTGGCGTATCGCGCCAACCCAACAAGCTTTGATTTTCTTCAGCAATAATTTTAGCAATGAGGGTAACGCAAGCCTGACAGTTTTCTGCCGATTGCGGCAAAAACACGTTAGCCACGGCGTATTGGCCAGCTGCCGGCAAGGTGATGCCCAGCTTAGCCGCTTCTTTGCGCATGAAAGCATCGGGCATTTGCATGAGCAAACCGGCGCCATCGCCTAATTTTGGGTCATAACCAGTCGCGCCACGGTGCGTTAGGTTGGTTAATAGCTCCAAGCCTTTTTGCACGATATCGTGGGATTTTTTGCCTTTGATGTGCGCTACAAAACCAACACCACAAGCATCACGCTCGTTAGTCGGATTGTATAAACCTTGCTGCGCTGGCTTGCCTGAATTGACGTGGATTGCCTTA
>SXVG01000113.1 GCA_005791685.1 Methylotenera sp.
GTGTTCTCAATCTGCCCGTACATTTACTTCTGGATGTTATCCATATTTTTATCTTTGCTGCGATTATGGAATTCACAGGCCAGATCGTCTTCCCAGTTAGGCCCCCATGTAATCTTCTCCATGGATTTACCAGTGATTTGCGAGATAGGCCGCGCAGTCGGGGTCGCTTCAGACAAAGGTGCATTTTGCAAATGCGCGTAGTTATAGGTGAACGGCTCGTAATAGTCGTCTATCTCTGGCATGTCTGGATTGGCAAAAATGTTGAGCAATTTACTGCCACGGCTACCGGACTTAAGCTCCAGCTTGCCATTTTTCAACTCCCAACCTCCTTGCCAAACGTCTTGATTTTCCCATTGCTTAGGGTAACCCACGCCAGGCTTAGATTCCACGTTATTAAACCAAGCGTATTCCACCCCTTTACGGTTGGTCCAAACATTTTTACATGTGACCGAACAGGTATGGCAACCTATGCATTTATCTAGATTGAAGACAAAGGCGAATTGTGCACGTACTTTCATAATAATCTCCTGATGTCCTTTTACTTGGCGCTAATGCCAACTGGATTAAGTTGCGCTTCGCGCTCGTCTGTGAGTGGCCGTTCCAACCAATCGACGTCTTTGTCGGCTATTTTATGTAAGGCCACCATGGTGTCGCGTTGGCAACCCACCGTGCCGTAGTAATTAAAGCCGTAAGAAAGCTGAGCGTAGCCCCCTATCATATTGGTTGGCTTCATGATGACGCGCGTCACCGAATTCAAAATGCCGCCACGTTTACCGGTGGAAGGAGAACCCGGTACGTTGACATTCTTTTCCTGTGCGTGGTACATCATGGCCATGCCACGTGGCACGCGTTGCGAAACCACCGCCCGCGCTACTGTCGCGCCATTATGATTGACGGCTTCCACCCAATCGTTGTCTTCTATGCCTACCGATTTCGCATCGTCTTCAGACAGCCACACATACGGGCCGCGGCGGAATAAAGTCAGCATGCGTAAATTGTCTTGGTAGGAAGAGTGGATGCCCCATTTAGAATGCGGCGTGATCCAATTTAATGCCAAATGTGGCTTGCTGGTGACGCTATTGGGTAAGGCATTTAACTCACCCAAATCGACCATGGGTTTGTAGGTACAAAAGCCTTCGCCAAAATCCAACATCCATTCGTGATCCTGATAGAAATGCGCTCTACCCGTTAGGGTGCGGAAAGGAATGTGCTCATGAATATTGGTATAACCTGCCGTATAAGAAACGTGCTCGGACTCAATGCCAGACCAAGTTGGCGCAGTAATAATTTTTCGTGGCTGCGCTTGGATGTCTTTAAAAGTAAATTTATCTTCGTGGCGACCGGCATATAAATGATGGTGGTCTATGCCGGTTTTTTTCGACAAAGCCGACCAAGATTTATGCGCCACTTCGCCGTTGGTTTCTGGCGCCATACGCATCACCGAATCGCACACCTCGATGTCCTCAGACAAGGAAGGCATGCCGAAAGAAACACCCGGTTCTTTAACCGTGCTGTTGTGTTTCTTAAGCTCCTCGTACTCTTGATCTGTGTTCCAATCGATGCCCTTGATGTTATTGCCAAGCTTAGTCATCAATGGTCCTAGCGCGATAAATTTACGGTAAGTGTCCCCATACGCCCGTTCCACCACTTTGATTATCGCCATGGTTTTACCAGGAATCGGTTCACATTCGCCTTCTTTCCAGTTCTTAACTTCACCAAAAGGCTGGGCCAATTCTGCCGCGGAGTCATGTTGCATGGGCAAAGCCACCACTTCCTGCTTGGTACCCAAATGTTTTTCCGCTAGACCGGAAAAAGTTTTCGCCAGCGTTTTAAAAATCTGCCAATCGGATTTGGATTCCCAACCGGGTGACACCGCTTCAGACAAGGGGTGAATGAAAGGATGCATGTCGGTGGTATTCAAATCATTTTTTTCATACCAAGTCGCGGTAGGTAAAATGATGTCGGAATACGCACCGGTAGAATTAAGGCGGAAATTGATGTCCACCATCAAATCCAATTTGCCTATGGGCGCATCCTCGTGCCATTGCACTTCTTTATTCGCCCGCCCTGCTCCAGACTCTTGCAGTACGCCATTTTGCGCACCCAATAAGTGTTTCAGGAAGTACTCGTGGCCCTTGGCCGAAGTGCCAATCAAATTGGCACGCCAAACAAATAAATTACGCGGCCAATTAACCGGGTTATCCGGATCGGCGTAAGCCACATCCAATTTACCGGATTTCAATTGCCCGGCAATGTACTTGGCCACCGCCGCTTCATCGTTTGCACCGCTTTGTTTGGCTTCCTCAGCCAACTCAATCGGATTGCGATTAAAGTTAGGCATGGAAGGCAACCAACCCATGCGCGCCGCTTTGACGTTGTAGTCGGCGATGGAATTGCCCTTGTTTTTACCCTTACCTGCTGGCGACAACAAGCTATCGGCATTCAATGTTTCGTAACGCCATTGATCCGTATGGAAATACCAATACGAAGTGGAATTAGTATGGCGCGGTGGGCGCATCCAGTCCAAAGCAAACGCAATCGGCGCCCAACCGGCTTGCGGACGCAATTTTTCTTGGCCTACGTAATGTGCCCAACCACCGCCGGTTTGACCCACGCAACCACACATGTGCAATAAGTTCATGATGGCGCGGTAGGATAAATCGTTGTGGTACCAGTGGTTGATGGCCGCGCCCATGATGACCATGGATTTACCTTTGGTTTTAGACGCGTTATAAGCAAATTCACGGCCAGTACGCTCGATATCAGCGGCTTTAACGCCGGTGACTTTTTCTGCCCAAGCCGGTGTGTAGGCCACACTGGCGTCGGCATAACTGCTGGCCACATTATCGCCACCTAAGCCACGGTCTATGCCGTATTGCGCAACTTGCAAGTCAAACACCGTCGCCACCAACACCGTTTCACCATTAGCCAGTTGTACTTTACGCACAGGCACATTGCGATAAAGTAACTCAGCTTCACCCGCAGTAAAATGCGGGAACCCGACAGAGGCCACCTCATCCCTGTCGTCTATGCAAGAAAGTTCAGCCGCAATTTCGTGCTGCGCGGCTTGCTCGAGTAAATTCCATTTTCCTTCCTCGCCCCAACGGAAACCTATGCTGCCATTGGGTGCGACAAAAGCACAGGATTTACGGTCAAATACAATGGTTTTCCATTCCGCGTTATTGCTTTCACCTAAGGCCCCATCAAAATCCGAGGCCCGTAAAAAGCGATCCGACACGTAGGCATCGCCTTGTTTACGCAACATCACTTGCATGGGCAGGTCGGTGTATTTACGGGCATACTCTTGGAAATAAGCATCTTGCGCATTAATGTAAAATTCATTTAATGCCACGTGCCCCATAGCCAAGAATGCGGCAGAATCGGTGCCTTGTTTAATCGGCATCCATAAATCAGAAAACTTACAAAATTCGGCGTAATCCGGCGCCATGGCAACAATTTTTGCCCCTTTATAACGTACCTCAGAGGCAAAATGGGCATCGGGGGTACGGGTCATGGGCAAGTTAGCCCCGGTGATAATGATGTAGGTTGAGTTATACCAATCGGCCGCCTCCGGCACGTCGGTCTGCTCCCCCCAAGTCTGCGGACTGGCCGCCGGCAAGTCGCAATACCAATCATAAAAAGATCCGCAGGCCGCACCGATGAGGGAAAGGAATCGGGAGCCTGCGGCGTAAGAAATCATCGACATCGCAGGGATGGGAGAAAAACCGAAGATACGGTCTGGACCGTATTTTTTAATGGTGTAGACATTGGCAGCAGCAATGATTTCGTTCACTTCGTCCCAAGAAGTACGAACAAATCCACCTAGACCACGCACCGCTGTGTAAGCTTTGCGTTTAGCCGCATCAGCCTGTATGGCCGCCCAAGCTTCGACGGGATCTTTACCGGCAAGGCGCTCCAGGCGATACAAATCCAATAAGCGACCCCGTATTAAAGGGTGCTTGATACGATGCGGGCTGTATAAATACCAGGAAAATGACGCGCCACGCTGGCAACCACGCGGCTCATGATCAGGCAAATCGTCACGTGTGCGTGGGTAATCAGTCTGCTGCATTTCAAAGGACACCAAGCCATTTTTAACAAAGATTTTCCATGAGCAACCACCGGTGCAATTGACCCCGTGGGTAGACCGCACCACTTTGTCGTGTTGCCAACGGTGACGGTAAGCCTGTTCCCACTGCCGGTCTTCATTGGTGACTATGCCGTGTTCATTGGAAAACGTGGCTTTAACTTTGTCAAAAAATTTCAATCTATCCAAAAAGTGACTCATGTTTCTCTCCCAACAGCCGCCGTGCGGCAATCATCATTAATTCAACCGACAGACCACACTTGCTTGCCAGCTGCCATTCATTACGGATTTTTTATTTCTGAATTGGCCCGTAAGTAAAACCACCAATTGAGCAGTAAGCACAGCGCATAAAACACGGCAAACCCATACATAGCCATTTCAGGCGAGCCGGCTTTGATTTGCCCTTTAATCACTTCTGGGGCGATAAACGATCCGTATGCCGCCACTGCAGAAGTCCAACCCAACACTGGGCCTGCTTGCACGCGATCAAAAATGACCCCTACCGTTCTAAAAGTGGACCCATTGCCCATACCAGTGGCCGCAAACAACACAACAAAAGTCAGCAAAAAGGCATTGAAATAGATTTCCGGGGAAGGCGAGTGATAAGCCTGCATCATGATGTAACCAGCATAAATTGAAGCCAACACCATCACTGCAGAAATCACTTGGGTCACTATAGAGCCCCCCACCTTGTCCGAAATCCAACCACCTACGGGTCGAATGAGCGCCCCAACAAAAGGGCCTATCCAAGCATAGGTCAAGGCGGATGGCGCATTGGGATTCTTAACATGGGTCCAAATACCGGTGGCCGCATCCAACAGGTGTTTATCGCCAAAAATAACCGTGATGGACAAGGGCAAGGCCATGGAAAAGCCGATGAAAGAGCCAAACGTCACCAAATACAATGCCGTCATCGACCAAGTATGTTTGTTGTTAAAAATCGCAAACTGCCGAGCAATATTGTCTTTCATGCTGCCAAAAGCCGCTAATTTCATAACTAATAAGGTGCTGATAATAATCAATGGCATGGCCAACCACATGTTCAGCATGCCTAGACCTGTTGGCGCCGGCAAATACAAATACAAGCCAACCACAGCCGGTAAGAAAGCCAACGTATACAACCAAATAATTTTCACGAAAGACAAAATGGTGTGACGCGCATCGACTGAAATGGGTAACAGGTTATTCATGCCAAAGTAGCAAGCCACCGCCAAAGGCAATAACAACAACAGCCAAACGAAGCCGGCATTTTGGATATAGGTAGCTGTGCCCGCTGGGATTTTTCCAAAGATCCAACCGCTATCTTTCACCAACAGCGTAGCCTCCCCGCCCAAGGCACCAAACACCCCCACCGTCATGACCAACGGTATGAGAATTTGCATGGTGGTTACGCCAAAATTCCCCAAACCGGCATTCAATCCCAAAGCCGTGCCTTGCAAACGTTTAGGAAAAAATGTGCTGATATTACTCATGGAGCTAGCAAAATTACCGCCACCCACCCCGGACCAAAGCGCCATCAGCTGGAAGGACCACAAAGGCCACTCGGGGTGTTGCAGCACGATGCCGGTGCCGATGGCCGGACTGATCAACATGGCGGTGGTGAGAAATATGGTATTGCGACCACCGGCCAAGCGAATAAAGAATGAAGCAGGTATGCGCATGGTGGCGCCGGCCAAACCCGAAATGGCGGTTAAGGTAAACAATTCATCTTTACTAAACGGAAAGCCCAGATTACTCATTTGCACGGCAATGATGCCCCACATCAACCACACGGCAAAACCGCATAATAAGGCAGGTACAGAAATCCACAGATTGCGATAAGCAATTTTCTTACCACTGGACTCCCAAAATCCGCCGTCTTCAACGTTCCATGTCTCAATATTTGTCGCCATGCTGCTCTCCTAAATTGATACCATTTGTTTTTTTGATTGACGCTCATGGTGCCTACCGATCTTGACTGGTCGCACTTCTGTCCAATACATCCAAATCAGCGATACCCAAACGATGCCGAACATCAACATAAAAGCCGATGAACGCACCCCGGTAAGGTCAACTAAGGCACCAAACATAATAGGCATTAAGAAACCACCCATCCCGCCTGCCAAACCCACCACGCCAGATACCACGCCTATATTTTGTGGGTAATCATCGGATATGTACTTAAACACCGAAGCTTTACCTATCGCAAACGCTATGCCCATGGTGAACATAATGATGGTAAAGAGGGTGGCGTTGAGGCCGACATGAAATGTTTGCGGCCCTTTGATGGTAATAATGGAGATGTCGGTTTGCGGATAAGAAAGAAAAAACAAACAAACCAATGACACCCACAATACCCACCAGGTAATGGTGTGGGCGCCAAATTTGTCAGAAAAGTAGCCGCCCACCGCACGCAATATGCCGCCAGGGATGCTAAAAGCCGCGGCCATTAAGGCCGCTGATTTAAGATCAAAACCGTATTCAGTGATGTAGTACTTAGTCATCCACAATGCCAAGGCCACATAACCGCCAAACACGATGGAGTAATACTGGCTGTACTTCCAAACTTTAGGATCTTTTAATACCGCCAATTGCTCACTCATGCTGACCGTCTTGCTATTTTTATGGGCAGGGTCGGAATAAGTAAATAGCCAAAATAGCACTGCCGTAAGCAACATTAAGCCGGCATAAAATTGTGGCACCATGGCCCAACCATAGGCGACAACAATGAGTGGGGCAATCAATTTGGTAACAGCAGCACCCGTGTTGCCTGCACCAAAAATACCCATGGCCAAACCTTGCTGATGCTTAGGAAACCAGCGCGCACAATAAGCAATGCCCACAGTGAAGGAACCACCTGCTATCCCTACAAATAAGCCGGTGATGAGAAATTGCCAGTATTCCGTGCATTTAGAAATAAGATAAATAGGTAGCACGGTAGACAACATTAAGGTAAAAAATACCACCCGCCCACCAAAGCGATCTGTCCACATGCCTAGCGGCAATCGAATCAAGGAGCCGGTCAACACCGGCATGGCAATCAAAATACCAAACTGGGTTTCATTCAAGCTCAGCAAGGCCTTAATGGGAATGCCAATCACGGCAAACATCATCCAAATCATGAAGCACACGGTAAAAGACAGTGTACTCATCCCAACGACCGACCATGCTTTATATTGTTGTGTAGCCATCTTCGTCCCCTTTAGCAACGATTGCTAGGTCAGCAAGCCATTTGCTGATCAATTACAGAAACGATTCTACGAGAGGGCTTTTTTGCTTGATTGACTTACATCAAATTGCCATCAATCAAAAGTAGTGATGCCATGAAGCAAAAGAACTAGTTTGTTCTTATTGACTAGTTCTTTTAGGTAGGGGTGAAACGCATACGAAATTAACGCGGCTGACTGACTAGGCCGTGCTCAACAGCGAACACCGCAGCTTGAACACGGCTAGATAAATTGAGTTTACGCAGTATGCCCTGCACATGAATTTTAACGGTGGATTCTACTAAATCAAGGCTACGGGCAATTTCTTTATTGCTGGCACCACGTGCCAACATCATGATGACTTCCCGCTCACGTGGGGACAATTTATCCAAACTGCTGTCCGTCGGATTGCTTGTTTTTTCAGGCTGGCGAATGGCATCAGCCAATTTGTTCGCCATCAGTGGCGACATTACCGATTCCGATTTGGCGGCACGACGAATCGCATCCAATAAAAAATCGGTTTCTATGTTTTTTAACAAATACCCGCGCGCACCCGCGCGCAAGGCCTCTAACAAATCCTCTGCATCTTCTGACACGGTCAGCATGATAATTTGCGCCGTAGGCATTTCTTCGCGCAACAGCGCGATGACTTGCAATCCGCTGGTATCCGGCATGTGCAAGTCCAACAGGATGACCTCCGGTTTTAATTTTTTTGCCTGTTTTACCCCGTCCAAAGCACCACCGGCTTCCCCCACCACGGTAAAGCCAGCTTGACGCTCGAGTAGCAATTTAATGCCGCTACGAAACAAAGTGTGATCATCAATAATCAAGACGCGTATATCATGCATAGGCTCGGTCTCCGGTTAATTATTTCGGCAGCATAAGGCAGATACAGGTGCCGTTTGCCGCACTGGACTCAAAAGTTAATTGGGCGCCGATGCGTTGCGCACGCTCACGCATAATACGCAAACCCACATGGCTATCACCGGCATCACGTCTAACATCAAAGCCTATACCATTATCACGAATACGAATCTTGCCGTGCTCGGTGCAATCCAATTCCACACTGAGCAAGCTCGCTTGCGCGTGCTTACGCACATTGGAAAGGGCTTCTTGTACGATATGCATGATTTGCAGCACTTGCTCAGCGGGTAACATAGACACTTGCCCACTGACATTACACTCGCTTTTAATGCCAGTTTGCTCAGTAAATTTTTCCAAAGCAGCACTTATGGCCGTGAGTAAATCCGTGCAATGCATGCGCGTACGAAAATGCACCAAGAGCTCACGCACATCATCGTAACTTTCTTGCACGCCTTCACGAATTTTAAGCAGGCCTTGCTCCACTTCTTGATGGCGTGCCTGTTTAAAATCCTCTTGCAACAATTGCACTTGAATATTTAAAAATGCCAATGATTGGGCAATGCTGTCGTGCAGTTCCTGCGCTAGCAAATTACGTTGTTCCGATACGACCATTTCCCTATCCAACGTCGCCAATTCACGATTTTTGGCTTCTATGCTGCGGGTTTTTTCTTCGACTCGCTGTTCCAAAGTGAGATACAGATCCTGCAATTCGTCGGCCATGCGATTAAAACCTAATGCCAGTTCGCCCAGTTCATCTTGGCTATTAACCGGCAAGCGAACAGCAAAATCGGCTGCCGTCATCCGCTGCATGCCCTCACGCAATTGGGTGACAGGACGCACCACCATACGCATAAACAAATAAACCAACAAAACCGTACCTAACAGCGCCAGCAGCATTAAAACTATCTGCAAACTACGCAAATACAGCGTGGCTTTGGCGTTACTGCGCTCGATCAAACTGACCAAAGTATTAATACCGATCACGTACTGCTCCAGCATGGGACGGTAATTGTTTAAAGCTATTTGCTGATCGGCCGCATTGCTGCTGTTGAGAATTTTTATAATTTGCGGTTTTATACTGGCTTGCCAAGACCGATTTAAGTGGGCCATTCTAGATCTAAGCTCAATATTTTTTGGTAAAAATAATGGTCGTTGAGGATTGCCCT
This sequence comes from Methylotenera sp., assembly GCA_005791685.1. Taxonomy (GTDB): domain Bacteria; phylum Pseudomonadota; class Gammaproteobacteria; order Burkholderiales; family Methylophilaceae; genus Methylotenera. Next base: position 9,303 of record SXVG01000113.1, read on the forward strand.
TAGCTATTTCCAATAAACTCAATTCAAAGGCGCTCATTTCTTGCTGTATGTCTTGCTGCAACTCGACTGAAGGCGCCTGCACATGTCGCTCCAACAAATAAGCAATCCGATATGAGCGCATGCGCTCACGGCCGGCATCATTGATTGCTGCCGCACCACCTTCTAAACGCCAAGATGCGGCCAACGTCGCACCAATAGCCAGTAATGCTACTAAAAAATACAGCAGCAATAAGCCTATAATTTTGTCGCGAATTCGTCGCTTAATCATAATGAAATGCCATCCGGCCGTTTGCCTAAAACCGCTATTGCCCTACAACAATCAGACTGCATAACGCAATTAATTACTCCTATCTTGCCAATAAATTGGCATGTATTTACAAGTCCAAACGCCAAAGCAAAGCAACCAAATCAAGGCTGCGCCAAGATAAAAATGCGCTCTCACTAAAAAATCCAAACCGGGCAACTCGGATACGATCCGCAATACGCTTACCGATTGGAATGCCAAAAATACAGCCCAAGTTAATTGGTCCGCTTTAAGCACTCGCCCTGAATGACCGAGCGTAACGCGAGTAGCCATGGCCATTAATACCGAAGTAAAGTAGCCTATGCTAAGCGCATGCAAGGGCGCCTTAGCTAACAGCAAGGGATAATTAAAAAATAATGCCAAACTCTGTATCGCATACAAACCTAAAGCCAATGCCAGCCAAGCAAATCCGATATGCAACATGGCCAGTATCGGCACACTGAGGCTATCACGCAGACGCCAAGCAAGCGTTAAATAGAGTGCACTGGCAGCCATGGGGAAATCAACCAACCAAGTCCAAGCCTGCCATTCAAGAAGCTCAAGTACGCCATGTATAAGCGCAAAACTGGGCACCAATGCCAACACCCAATTAGGTCGGACTATTTTATAATTGGGTATCACGTTGGCTGAGAAAAACGGAATCATCCTATGACTCACTGCAAAAAATACCGGCAATAGAATCAACCAAATGCCCCCTACTTTAGCAATGGTGATGAAAATGGCTTGCTGACTAACAAACCCCAGCAACAACAACCAGCCTAGGCCTAGCACAGCCCATGTAATGGTTGCATGCCTTTTATCCGGATGCTTCGCACGTAAATAAACCCGTAATAAGCCAAACAAACCCAAGCCCCAACCTGCCAAAAATACTAAATACGCTATTTTTAAAATGACTAAGCTGAAGATCAAGCCTAAATAGAACAACATAGACCCACTAGCCAGCAATAAAAATGCCGCTAAATAAGCCTTGCGCGCCACTTCTTCGCCATTCATCCAGCGCGGAAATGTGGTCATTAAAAAACCAAAAATAAAACATGGAAAGAATCCGTACACCATTAGAAAGGCATGCGCATCGATGGGCGACATAACCCATGAAATGGGCGTATACCACCCGGCATGACGCCCAGCCAAATCAAGCAACCACCAAGATACAGTTAATAAGGATTGCGTCGCCCCCAAAAAAAAGAAAACTCGATGGGGTGCCGATGTGAAAATTTGCCAAATTTTAGCTAACTTAGTCATGAGCTTAACTTTTCGATAGGGTGGGTACGGCGCGTCATAAAGACACGTGGGCAGTCATTATCGAATTAATAGTGAAAAACGAGTTTGATCTATATCAAACTTTTAGTGAAGCGCGTATTGGGATGGCATCGATAAAATAATCAATGCAGCGACGCTGGCATAATGGGCTCTAAGCAAGCTATTTAGCCACTAATTTTTGCACCACCAAACTACCCACCATGTCGCCTTCCACATTAACCGTGGTGCGCAAGGTGTCGAGCAGGCGGTCTATCGGCAATAGAATAGCGATGGCCTCGGCTGGCAAGCCAACCGATTGCAAGACCATGACCATGGTGACCATGCCGGCACTCGGTATGCCAGGTGCGCCCATGGCAGCAATCATGGCAGTAAAAAAAACAATCAATTGCTGCGCAAAACTCAATTCTATGCCGACTAAATTGGCAATGAATAAGGCCGCGGCGGCCTCGTATAAAGCCGTGCCATCCATGTTGATGGTGGCACCTAAAGGAATAACAAAACCGGCAATGGCCGGCTTCACCTGCAAGTTTTCGTTAGCGCAGCGCAAACTTACCGGCAACGTCGCCGAGCTGGAGCTGGTGGCAAACGCCGTCATCAAGGCCTCGCGTGAACCGCACCAAAACCACAACGGGGTTTTGCCAGTAAAGAGATAGAGGATTAAAGGCAGTACGATGACACCGTGCAACAAAGTCGTACCGATCACCACGGCGACAAATTTAGCCAAGGTGCTGAGCATGGCCAAGTTTTGCGTGGCGACCAATTGCACGAGCAAAGCCATGATGCCCAATGGGGCCATGCGCATGATCCAACCCACCACTTGCATGCACATGGCCAAGCCTTCTTGCAACAAGGCCAACATGCCTTTGTAGCGATCGCCGCCCATAACCAACGCCATGCCTAAAATTAGCGCAAAACACACCACCGCCAACACGTTGCCTTGCGATAAAGCAGTAAAGGGATTAAGGAATAGACCGTGCAGAAATTGCGCTAAAAATTCGGGTAGCGGCAACTGCTTGGCTTGGAAATTTTGCATGGCATGCTCAAACATGGACAAA
>SXVG01000020.1 GCA_005791685.1 Methylotenera sp.
CAACAAGCCAAAGAAATATGCGGAATAAGTAGCTTGGACGGCATTAAATAATAAGGCCTAACGCCGCTCGGCATGGGAGCGTATCCATGCGGCAAACGCGGTTTCTTCCATATCACCTGCAGCCAGCGCGAGCATGGTTAAAACGCAAGCAACGTCATCGGCCTTAAGAGCATAGCCATTCAGTTTTAAAAATAGCTCAACTGCGACAAATGCAGTGCGTTTATTGCCATCTAAAAATGGATGGTTTTTAGCTAAACCAAAACCGTACGCGGCAGCAAGTTCAGCAAAGTCTGGTTCACCATAGACCGCTAAATTTCTTGCTCGTGATAAAGCGGATTCAAACATGCCTTTGTCTCGAATGCCAGAAATTCCACCGTGTTCAACCAGTTGTTCGTCATGTACCGCCATTACTATCGGCGCATCTAACCATAACCAATTTTCCATGATTTACTTAGCTAACTCGCGTAACACATCACGCCGATCTTTCATTATTTTGCGAGCTAAAGTCATTTGATCTTCAAATTCGACATTATGTGGCGTAATCGTCGCCGCACCCGGTGCGTCGGTTAGAAATACCGTATCGCCTTTTTCTAACTTGAGTCTAGCCAACACTTCTTTGGGCAAGATTAGGCCTAATGAATTGCCAATTTGCGTTAATTTTAAGGTATGCATGCACCCACTCCCAACGGTTTAAGTTATAACAAAAGTTATAATAAACCTGTTGGGTCAGGTGTGCAAGGTGCTTGAACGGGATTAATTGGCTGCGTCGGCCACTGAGCGCACTTCAAAATCGTGGGTAATTTCCACGCTTTTGCTGAGCATGATGGACGCCGAGCAATACTTCTCTGCCGATAATTTCACCGCACGTTCCACTTGCGCCTCGTTTAAGTTGTCGCCAGTCACGACAAAATGCACGTGTATCTTGGTGAACACTTTGGGGATTTCATCGGCACGGGTGGCGTCAATTTCCGCCACGCAAGCAGTAATGGGCTGGCGTGCTTTTTTCAAAATAGCCACCACATCAAACGAGGTGCAGCCGCCCATGCCGACCAGCAGCATTTCCATCGGGCGCATGCCTATGTTGCGGCCACCGTTTTCCGGTGCGCCATCCAAGACGACGGCGTGGCCTGATTCGGATTCGCCGACAAAGCTCACCCCGTCTATCCATTTAACGCTAACGTGCATATGCTCTCCTGTGCTTGAGGCGCGCGCCCCAAACCGTGATTATTTAACGTCCAACAATTCCACTTCAAACACCAAATCGGCATTCGGTGGAATCACGCCACCGGCGCCGCGTGCGCCGTAACCCATGGCAGAAGGAATGAGCAAGGTGCGTTTGCCGCCTATTTTCATGCCAGCGAAGCCTTCATCCCAGCCTTGTATCACTTGGCCTTGGCCTAAGGCGAAGACAAACGGTTGTTTGCGATCCAGGCTGCTGTCGAATTTTTTGCCTTTTTGCCCTTCGGCGCTAGCGTCAAATAGCCAGCCTGTGTAATGCACGGTGACATTGAAGCCAGGTTCGGCTTCGCGGCCAGTGCCGACTTGGGTGTCAATTTTTTGTAATGCGCTCACGCTATTTTGTGTCATGGTGGGTTTTTCCTGAGTGGGTGTTTTTGTTTCGGCATTGCAAGCATTTAAGCTAAATGCACAGGCGCAGGCCAGAGTAAAGTTAAGGAGTTTCATGCTTAGACCTCAATGGTTAAAAGGGGCTATACGATTGCAGGCGATATGATACCGCAAACTTCCATCAAGTAGGCCGGCTCGTTGATTAAGGGCATGGATTAAGGTTGCCGATAAACCCATTCAATTAACGCGTCTTGCGCAGCTCGACTGGCACCGGCTTTGTCATGATTAACCAGCATTACCAACACCTGCCGCCTATTTTGTTGGTCCAGCAAATAGCCAGCAATGGCGCTGACGCCATCCAGCGAGCCGGTTTTTAGGTGTGCGCGATAAGCGGCCGGGCTGGTTTTTAAGCGTTTCATCAGGGTGCCGTCTACGGCCAAGATGGGCAAGGAGCTGATGAATTCAGGCATCAGCGGGCTGCGGTAGGTTTGCACCAGCATTTGCGTTAGGGCTTCGGCGCTGATGCGCTCCATGCGCGATAGCCCCGAGCCATTGTCTATCAACAAGCTATCCCCCTTGGCTTGCTTACTGATAAACCAGTTTTTAATGGCCATCGCTCCGTCTTCTTGCCTAGCCGGCACGGCTATTTTTTCCGCGGCGATGCTGAGCAATAATTGCCGCGCCATTAAGTTATTGCTCCATTTATTCATGTCGCGCAGCAGCTCGCTTAAAGGTTGGGAACGTTGTTCCAGTAGTTTCACCGCCTGGCTAGGGCGTTCTTGAATGTTTAGTTGGCCGGTAAATTTCCCACCCAGTTCTGCCCATAATTTTTTAAAGCCGTAATAAGCGTACTGCTCGTCATTAAATACGCTCAGTTCTAGAAATTTGTCACCGCAATCGGCGGCATAGCTGCCGCTAAAGGTGACGCTTTTGGCTTGCTCTAGCCCGGCTTTTTGCTCACTGCTGACCGCGTATTTCATGTGGTTACGCCAATCGCCGCATTCGCCAGGCAGGACGCGCATGTGGTTGATGATGTCCAGTTGCGGCAGTTCAAACTCTTGATGAATCAACACCTCATTTTTTTTGTTGGGCTGGAGGCTGAATTTAAAGCTGCTGTGCCGACCGTTGACTAAAAAGGCGCTGGGCAGGGCATTGTAGGCTCGCCAGACTTCGTTATCAAAACTGGTTTTTTGCTCGGTATTGTTGGCAAAATAACTTTTATCCAGGATTAAATCGCCCTTAATTTCCTGGACACCCACTTGCCGCAAACTGCCCAATAAGCGCCAAAAATCGGCTGCGCTAAAGTTCGGGTCGCCATAGCCTTTGATGATTAAATTACCATCCAGCACGCCGTTATTGAGGCTGCCGTCGTAATACACTTCGGTTTTCCAGCGGTAGGCGGGGCCCAGCAACTCCAGTGCGGCGTTGCTGGTCACCAGTTTCATCAGTGATGCCGGGTTAAGGCTTTTGTCTGAATTGTGCGTGAGGCTGGCCTGTTCGCTGTCCACCGCTTGCACCACCACGGCCACGCGTTCGAGCGGAATGCCGGCCAGCGTTAAGGCATCCCTCACCTCGCTGGGCAAAGCTGCCTGCGCGCCCAAACTGGCTAAGCACAACATCAGTCCGCACAGTGGGGTTTTCATAAGGCGTGCTTGATGGCGTTGGAGGTGGCCGTCAGCATAAAATCGACTTCGACTGGGCTGATGCTGTAGGGTGGCATAAAGTAAACCGTGTGACCTATCGGGCGCAACAGTAAGCCTTGTTTTAGCGCCTCGGCATAACAGCGCTGGGCAAAATGAGGCTGGGCCGTGACCACATCGAAGGCCAATATCATGCCTTGTTGGCGTAGGTGTTGGATCGGTAACTCGGCTAAGCCAGCGGCTTGGTTTTTGAGGTAGGTGGCCGTTGCTTGGTTTTTTTCCAGCACTGGCTCGTCTGCAAAAATCGCCAAAGTGGCCAGCGCCGCGCTGCAGGCTAAGGGGTTACCGGTGTAGCTGTGGCTATGCAAAAAGCCTTTAACTGTGCTGTCGTCATAAAAAGCCTGGTAGACGGTGTCCGTGGTCAGCACCGCGGATAAGGGTAAATAGCCGCCGGTAATGCCTTTGGATAAACAAATAAAATCGGCGATACCGCTGACTTTGGCTGCTGCTTGTTCGCAGGCGAACATCGTGCCAGTGCGGCCAAAGCCGACGGAGATTTCGTCGGCAATCAAATGCACTTGGTATGTTGTGCAAATTTCACGGGCACGTTGCAAATAGATGGGATGATGCATGGCCATGCCGGCGGCGCATTGCACGATAGGCTCGATGATGAAAGCCGCCAATTCGGCATGATGGGCACTGACGTAGTCTTCTAAAGCCGCCGCACAGCGCAACGCATAAGCCTCGGCCGTTTCGCCCGGCTCGGCCAAACGAAAGTCCGGGCTGGGCATGTGCGCCGATGGCCTCAACAGCGGGGCGTAGGTGTCTTTAAAAATGGCCACGTCGGTGACGCTCAATGCGCCTAAAGTTTCGCCGTGGTAGCTATTTTTGAGGCTGATGAATTGCGTTTTGCCGGGCAGGCCTAGGTTGCGCCAATAATGAAAACTCATCTTGAGGGCAATCTCGGTGGCGCTGGCGCCATCGGAGGCATAAAAAGCATGGCTTAGGCCGGTCAGTTCGCTGAGTTTTTCCGACAAGGCCACCACCGGTTCGTGGGTGAAGCCGGCCAGCATGACGTGTTCTAAGCTATCCAGTTGCAACTTGATGGCGTCTTTTATGCGCGGTTCTTGGTGGCCAAACAGATTGACCCACCAAGAACTGACGGCATCCAAATAGCGCTGCCCGTCGGCATCGTACAGCCACACCCCTACACCCCGCTGTATGGGAATAAGCGGAAATGTTTCGTGCTGCTTCATTTGCGTGCACGGGTGCCACACGGATTGCAGGCTGCGGGCTAATAGGTGCTTATTGCTCATAGTGATTCACGTTGATGTTTTATTCTTAAAATAATGGCCAGCTCGGTTAATTCATCAAAGGCATACAAGGCTATATAGCCAGTACGCCCACGAGAAATAATCAATTCCCTCACGCCGTCTGCTTCGGTTGGCCGGCCTATTTCTGGGTGGTTTTTTAGCAGCGATATGCCTTCTTCTATGATGCCAAATGTAGCATGGGCCGCATCGGCGTCTTGTTCAATTAAAAAATCGACCAAACGCAGCATGTCGTTTAGCGCGCTATCATGATAAACAATACGGATCATTAATGGCCGGCTATTTTTGCGCGTATTTTTTGGCTGTCAGCGGCGTCACTTGCAGCCCTTTTATTTTTGCCTGTAGGTAAGTGTGCACTTGGCCGGCATCATAGGCCATGCCTGTTTCAGCAAAATCTTTCTTGGCAGCCAGGGCGCTTTGAATAAAGGCCAGGCGCTTCTCGGCGCGATCGGTTTGCTCGGCAATCACCTCAAGCATAAATGCATGCGGGCTTTTTCCGGCGATTTCCGCCAAGGTGTTGATGCGTTGTTTAAGGCTGTCGGGTAATTTTAAGCTGGTGGTGGCCATGGCTTTGCCTTGCGAAGTTAAGTGTTACCAAAGTAACACCTTGCCCCAAGGCTGTCAAACCGTTTTATGCTATAGTCCGCATCTTAATCTTTTCACCGTTTTCCCATGCAAAAAACCCGTAAACACCTAGAATTGTTGGCCCCGGCTAAAAATGCCGAGTTTGGTATTGAGGCCATTAATCATGGGGCCGATGCGGTCTATATAGGTGGGCCGGCTTTTGGTGCCAGAGCAAAAGCGCCGAACACGGTGGCCGACATCGCGCGTTTGGTTAAGCACGCGCACCGCTACCATGCCGAGGTATTTGTCGCCCTCAACACCATCTTCCATGACCATGAGTTGGCCGGCGCACGTGCATTGGTCGAGCAGTTGTACGAGGCCGAGGTGGACGCCTTAATCGTGCAAGACATGGGTTTGTTGGCAATGGACCTGCCGCCCATACAATTGCACGCCAGCACGCAAACCGACATACGCACGGTAGAAAAAGCCGTATTTTTAGATCAAGTGGGGTTTTCGCAATTGGTCTTGGCCCGCGAGTTGGATTTGGCCACCGTGCAAAAAATCGCCGCGGCCACTACTTGTAACTTAGAGTACTTTATCCACGGCGCCTTATGCGTGGCCTTTAGCGGCCAATGCTTTATCAGCCATGCGCACACCGGTCGCAGCGCCAACAGAGGCGAGTGCTCGCAAGAATGCCGTTTGCCCTTTACCTTGGAAGACCAAAAAGGCCGCATCATAGGCAAAGACAAACACTTTTTATCCATGAAAGACAACGATCAAAGTGCCAATTTGCGGGCCTTAATCGACGCTGGCGTGAGCTCGTTTAAAATAGAAGGGCGCTATAAAGATTTGCCCTACGTGAAAAATGCCACCGCGCATTACCGCGTATTGCTCGATGCCATCTTGCACGACAGGCCGGAATTGGCCAAATCCTCGCACGGTCACAGCAGCTACACCTTTAGCCCGCAACCGGAAAAAACCTTTAACCGCAGCGCCACTGACTACTTTGCTAACGGTCGCCAAGCCGACATCGGTGCATTTGATACGCCTAAGTTTGCTGGCGAAGCCTTAGGCAAAGTGAGCAAGGTCGGCAGCGACTATTTTGAAGTGGACACCGAGGTCGAGCTGCACAATGGCGATGGCCTATGTTTTTTTGATGTGCATAAAGAGCTGGTCGGTTTGCGCGTCAATAGCGTGCTCGGCCGCAAACTTTACCCCAATGAAATGCCCGTGGACATACGTCGTGGCATGGCGGTTTTCCGCAACCGCGATCACGCTTTCATGCGCCTGTTAGAAAAAGACTCGGCCCAGCGCAAAATAGCCGTGACATTGCGTTTGACCGAGAGCGAGCAAGGTTTCCAATTAAGCGTGACCGATGAGGCCGGGTTCACCGGCACGGCCTTTTGCCAAACCGACAAGCAGTTGGCGGATAACCCCGCGCAAGCCCAGCAGAGCCTACGTGACAATTTGGCCAAATTAGGCAACACCGATTTTGTGGCGACGGCTATCGAATTGCCAAGCTCGCCAGCCTGGTTTGTGCCGGCGTCC
>SXVG01000114.1 GCA_005791685.1 Methylotenera sp.
CACGCTTACATGGAGCTGTTGGCCAATAGCAAGGGGCTAGCCAGTTCGGCGGTGGCGGCATGGCATCAGCCTATGCAGCGTTGGTTAATGCGCTTGGGTCACAACGAGAGTGCAGCTAAGCAGGGCGCAGATATTGTTATGACAGCCTTGCAAACCACCTTGGCCAGCCAAGCCGGGCAGTGGGTGTTGCAGGCTCACGATCAAGCAGCCAGTGAGTTAAGCTTGATGCAAGCGGCCGAGGGCGGCGCTAAAAACCACGTGATAGACCGCACCTTTATTGAACAAGACAGGCGCTGGATCATAGACTACAAGCTGGGCTTGGCTGATGAGGCCGAAACCAGTGCGGCGGCAGCCGAAGCGCACCGACCACAGTTAGCCCGTTACGCCAGTTTGTTTACCGATGCCGGCTTGCCGATTAAAACCGCGGTGTTGTTTTTAAGCACAGGGCGCTTGGTGGAGCTGTAAATTTCAGTGTTTTAGGTGGCGACGCACGTACCAAACCACACAAGCCAGGCCAGCGGCAAAAATTAAATAATGGAATTGGTGGAAATACACTTCCAGGCTGGCCCAGTTCTCACCAAATTTCATGCCGGCATAAGCCAATAGCCAGCACCAGATGAACGAGCCTATGAAGGTGTAGACGATAAACACGGTCATGTTCATGCGCACCACGCCCGCCGGGAAGGCAATAAAGGTGCGCACGGCCGGTAGCATGCGTGCAATAAAAATGATGATCTCGCCGTGTTTTTCAAACAAGCGATCGGCCAAATCCAAATCCTTTTTAGACAGTAAGATGTATTTGCCGTATTTTTCTGCCAAAGGTCGTCCACCGAACATGCCCACGTAGTAAGCTGGGATGGAGCCAAGTACGCAGCCTAAGGCGCCAGCCAAGGCCACCATAAACAAAGTCATTTCGCCTTTGGACACTAAAAAGCCGGCGAACGGCATGATGATTTCTGAGGGCAGGGGGATGCAAGCCGATTCTATGGCCATCAGTAAGACGATGCCGGCATAGCCCATGGATGAGATGACGCCCATGATCCAGGCGGCGACTAAGGTGATCAGTTTAGCTAACACGGTCTATCCTATTTAAAGGTTTTCAAAAGGGTTTTGACAAAATCAGTGCGTAGATTAATGTCAGCCAAGGCCAATGTCACGCGCAATTTGTCCGGCCCGTTCATGCGGCAACGCCTGTCCCGTTGCAATAGATCGATGAGTTTAGTCGGATCGATGTCGGCCTTGGGGTTGAATTGCAGTTGGATGGATTCGCTGCTGGCATCAATTTTAATGATGCCTATGGCTTTAGCGGCAATGCGCAAACGGTGGCAAGCGATCAGCGCTTCGCCTTGTTCAGGCAGCAAGCCAAAGCGGTCTATCAGCTCTTCTTGCATGCTATCCAAATCGTCGTCGTTTTCGCAATTGGCCAAACGCTTATAGATTACCAAGCGCTCGTGCACGTCTGGGCAATATGGGTTGGTCAGCAAGGCCGGGGTATGCAGGTTGATTTCCGTGGTGACGCCTAAGGGTGCGTTTAAATCCGGTTCTTTGCCGGCTTTGAGTTGCTTGACGGCGTGATTTAGCATGTCTGAATACAAATGGAAGCCTATTTCTTGCATTTCGCCACTTTGGCTGTCGCCTAATAATTCACCGGCGCCGCGAATTTCCAGATCGTGCATGGCTAAATGGAAGCCGGCGCCCAAATCTTCCATCAGTTGGATGGCGTCCAAGCGCTTTTGCGCTTGGCTGGTGATTTTTCGGTCGGGATCGGTCAGCAAATAAGCGTAAGCCTGGTGGTGCGACCGGCCGACGCGGCCACGCAATTGGTGCATTTGTGCCAAGCCAAACATATCGGCTTTATTCAATAGGATGGTGTTGGCAGTGGGCACGTCTATGCCGGTTTCTATGATGGTGGTGCACAGCAATAAATTGTAGCGCTGGTTGTAAAAGTCACGCATGACGTGTTCCAGTTCGCGCTCGCGCAGTTGACCGTGCGCTACCGCAATGCGCGCATCGGGCAAGATGCGCTCGAGTTTTTCACGCATGGAATGGATGGTGTCCACTTCGTTGTGCAGAAAATACACTTGGCCGCCGCGTTTAAATTCGCGTGTGGCGGCTTCGCGTATGATGCCTTCAGAGTAATCGGTATGGAAGGTCTTGATGCTCAAGCGCTTTTGCGGTGGCGTGCTGATGATGGAAAACTCACGCAAGCCTTCCATGGCCATGCTCAAAGTGCGCGGTATGGGCGTGGCGGTCAGGGTCAAGACGTCGACCTCGGCGCGCAAGGCCTTGAGTTGTTCTTTTTGCCGCACGCCAAAGCGGTGCTCTTCGTCCAAAATCACCAGGCCTAGGTTTTTAAACTTGACGTCTTTTTGTATCAAGCGGTGGGTGCCGATAATGATGTCGATGCCACCGGCCTCTAAGCCGGCCAAGGCTTCTTTTTGTTCTTTAGCCGTTCTAAAACGGGAAATCTCGGCTATCTTGATGGGCCATGCGCTGAAGCGGTCTTTAAAGTTATTAAAATGCTGTTCGGCCAGCAAGGTGGTGGGCACTAATACCGCCACTTGGCGACCGCCCATGACGGCCACAAAAGCCGCCCGCAGCGCCACTTCGGTTTTACCAAAACCGACGTCGCCGCAGACCAAGCGATCCATAGGGCGACCGGATTGCATGTCTTTGATGACGTTTTCAATCGCTTCTAATTGATCCGGGGTTTCTTCAAACGGAAAGCCCTCGCAGAACGATTCGTAGTCCTGCAAGCTTAAGGTAAAGGCATGGCCTCGTCGGGCGGCGCGTTGCGCGTAGAGATTTAGAAGTTCAGCAGCGGTGTCGCGTATTTGTTTGAGGGCTTTTTTCTTGGCTTTTTCCCAATTGCCACTGCCTAGTCGGTGCAGTGGCGCCGATTCCGGTGGCCCACCTGAATAGCGCGAGATTAAGAATAATTGCGAGACCGGTACGTACAATTTGTCGTCAGCAAAGTATTCCAATAGCAAGAGTTCGGTTTCGCCTTCACCAAAGTCGATGTTCACCAAGCCCTTGTAACGGCCGACGCCGTGTTGCTCGTGCACCACCGGGTCGTCCATGCGCAGTTCCGACAGGTCTTTAAGCATGCCCTCGGTGCTGCGCGCTTTTTCTTTTTCCCGTCGCCGCTGTTGGCGAACTGTGGCAGCATACAACTCCGCTTCGGTAATAATGGAAATAGCGTCCGCGGACTTAGCTTGGGCATTTAAACTCAAGCCGTGATGCAAAGGGCTGACGCCCAGCATGAATTTTTCTTTAGAGGCGCTAAATTCGCCAAAGCTTGTTATCAAGACGGGATTTAAGCCCTGTTCCTTAAACAGTTGGTCTATGGTTTCACGGCGTCCTAAGCTTTCGGCGGTGATTAACACGCGCCCAGCAAAGTCGGCGAGGTAGGCTTGCAGTTTGTGCAATGGTTGCGCGGCACGCCGCTCTATGTCCAAGGCCGGTAAGCCATTGCTTGGGCTGTCTATGCTCAACGCGATGCGGGCAAAAGCGTGGGTGCTGGCAAAGAAGTCCTCGGCTTTGAATAGCAAGCTTTCTGGCGGCAATAATGGCCGTTCGATATCGTGCGCCAGGGTTTTGTAGCGAGCTTGCGCTTCACGCCAAAATTGCTGGGCACTTAAATCCAAGTCGCCGTGCAAGCACAGTACGCATAGGCTGTTTAAATAGTCCAATAGGCAGGCGGTTTGCGCAAAAAATAAGGGTAAATACCATTCTATGCCACCAGAGGCGATGCCTTTACTGACGTCTTTGTAGATTTTGGCGCGCTGTGGATCGCCCTCAAAGGTTTCGCGGAACTGGCCACGAAATAGCGCAATACCGGCCTCATCCAGCGGGAATTCACGGGCAGGCAACAAACGGATTTCCGGCACTGGGTAGAGGCTGCGCTGGGTGTCCACATCAAAAGTGCGTATGCTTTCTATCTCATCGTCAAACAAATCCAAGCGGTAAGGCAGGGCCGAACCCATGGGGAATAAATCCACCAAGCCACCGCGCACGCTGAATTCACCATGGCTAATCACTTGGCTAACGTGATGGTAACCGGCTTCGGCGCATTGCAAACGCAGCGCATCGGTGTCCAGCCGTTGGCCTTTTTTCAGCATGAAGCTGTTGGCGCTTAAGTAGGCTTTTGGGCTGATGCGGATCAAGGCGGTGGATAAGGGCACGATGATGACGTCGCAGGCATTTTGCGTGATTTGGTACAGCGTGGTTAAGCGCTCGGAGATTAAATCCGGGTGCGGCGAAAACTGATCGTAAGGCAGGGTTTCCCAGTCGGGCAATAAATTGACCGTTAAGTCAGGCGCAAAGTAGGGGATTTCTTCTAGCAAGCGCTGCGCATCAAAACCGTTGGCGCTAATAATCACCAAGGGTTTGGCCGGTTTTTCTGCTTTGAGCTTTAGCGCTAATTCGGCCAGCGCATGGTCATCTTGGCCTAGATGGCTTAAGGCCACGCGTGTGGCCTGGCCGAGTTTGGGAATGGGTAATGCGCTAGGGCTCATGGACGGATTTCGTTAAGTATCGGTTTGGGGTGAGGGAGTCAGCTAGGCCGTGCCACCCACGGTCAGGGCATCAATTTTTAAGGTGGGTTGGCCCACGCCCACCGGCACGCTTTGACCTTCTTTGCCGCAGGTGCCGACGCCGCTGTCTAAGGCCATGTCATTGCCTATCATGGATACCCGTTTTAATACCTCTGGGCCGTTGCCTATCAAGGTGGCGCCCTTAACCGGGTAGGTGATTTTGCCGTCTTCTATCATGTAGGCTTCGGCGGCGCTGAAAACGAATTTGCCACTGGTAATGTCCACTTGGCCGCCGGCAAAGTTGGCCGCGTACAAACCGTGTTTGACCGACTTGATGATTTCTTCTGGTGGTAGCGTGCCATTGAGCATGTAGGTGTTGGTCATGCGCGGCATGGGGATGTGGGCATAGCTCTCGCGTCTGGCATTGCCGGTGATGGGCATGTTCATTAAACGGGCGTTTAAGGTGTCTTGTAGGTAGCCACGCAATATGCCGTCTTCTATGAGTACGGTGCGGCGGCTGGGGTTGCCTTCGTCGTCCATGCTTAAGGAGCCGCGGCGGTTAGCCAAGGTGCCGTCATCGACGATGGTGATGCCGCGCGCTGCCACCTGCTGCCCAATTTTATTGCTAAAAGCTGAGCTGCCTTTGCGATTGAAGTCGCCTTCCAAGCCGTGGCCTATGGCCTCGTGCAACAATATGCCCGGCCAACCTGCGCCCAATACCACGGTCATGCTGCCGGCTGGCGCGGGGCGCGCATCCAAATTCACCAGGGCTTGGTGCACGGCTTTTTGTGCGTAGTCGTGCAAGACGGCATCGCTAAAATAGCTGTAATCAAAGCGCCCACCGCCGCCACTGGAGCCTTGTTCGCGGCGACCATGTTGCTCAGCAATCACGTTGATGGACAAGCGCACCAAAGGCCGCACGTCGGCCGCCATCACACCATCGTGACGTGCCACCATGACCACTTCGTATTCGCCGGCGATGGAGGCGGTGACTTGTTTAACGCGCGGGTCTATTTGTCTGGCGTAAGATTCCAGCCGTTCTAATAATTTTACTTTGGCCTCTGCTGACAGCGAGGCAATCGGATCTTGGCCTAGGTAAAGTGGCGCGCTGGCGCGGGCGATTAAGCTGCTGGCCGATTGGTCGCCACCTTGCTTGGCAATGGCTTTGCTGGCATTTGCCGCGGCCTGCAAGGCGCTTAAGCTG
>SXVG01000115.1 GCA_005791685.1 Methylotenera sp.
AAGGCGTCGCAGGTGTATTCGCCGCTGTCACCGACTAAGCGTATCGGTTTTTCCGTTAAATGCGTGGTGTGGATGTGATCAAAAATCATTTCCGTATTAAAGCGTTCTGCATGTTTTTGAAAGCGTGCCATCAATTCAGGGCCTTGTACACCGTCGGCATCGGCCGGCCAATTATCCACTTCTGTGGTGGTCATCAGTTGACCGCCCTGGGCGATGCCGGTAATTAAAACCGGATTGAGATTGGCACGGGCCGCATAGACCGCTGCTGAATAGCCGGCAGGGCCAGAACCTAAAATAAGTAAATGCACGTGACGTGTTGCCATGATAAAAACCTTTAATAAAAATCGTATAAAATGGAGCAGGGCAAATCAAACGTGTTTTACGCGCAATAGCGGGACATATTTCCGGCAAAAAGGGCGGCAAAACGCATGGAATGATAGATCGCTATTGTATTAGCTACTAAGCGACTTTGATACTGCTATAATTAAATTTGATGACTAATTCCTAAGGTTTTTACTATCTTGTTTTTCAAAAAAAAATCAACAGCCGTGAATGCGCGCCGCGCTGCCGAAGTCGCTCCATCGCCTACTGTCAGTGCCAAATTAGTCAAAGAGGCTTGGTGGCTGGGCTTGGTCTTGCTAGGCCTATACATAGTCGTCATCTTGGCGACTTACAATAGAGAAGATCCTTCTTGGTCACACATGGCGGCAGAGTATGCCGTTATTCAAAACGGCGGCGGCAATGTTGGTGCTTGGGTGTCGGACATGATGCTGTATTTGTTTGGTTTTTCAGCGTGGTGGTGGGCGGTGTTGGCTTTTTATGCCATGTGGTTAGTCTATTTAAAGTTAGAAGTGGTGGCGGGCAATAACAAACCTTTTTTACCGTTTAACTTCATTGGTTTTGCTATTTTGCTGGTGGCTTCCAGTGCCTTAGAGGCGGGGCATCTCATCAGTTTGCCGGCGTCCTTGCCGGATGAAGTCGGCGGCATGTTGGGCACGGCCTTGGACGGTTTGTTGCGCAGCATGTTGGGCTACACCGGTTCGACCATGCTGTTGTTGGCCATGTTATTGGTAGGCTTTAGCTTATTTACCGGTTGGTCTTGGATTATGCTGACGGAAAAATTTGGCGCTGGACTCTTAGCCAGTTATGAATGGACGCGCTACAAATGGCAAGACTGGCAAGACCGTAAAGCTGGCAAAGCCGTAGAATTGGAGCGCGCGGAGTTCGTGCAAACCGAGCGTAAGCGGGTGGAAACCCGTGAGCCGGTGTTCATCGAGCCGCCGGTTATCGAGATTGCCCAAAGTGCCCGTGTGCAAAAAGAGAAGCAAGCGTCCTTGTTCGCGGCCTTACCCGATTCAGCGCTACCACCTATCCATTTATTGGACGAGCCTACTGGCAGTGTGGAGTTGCCGGCGGCCAGCACGCTGGACTTTACTTCGCGTTTGATAGAACGCAAGTTGATGGATTTTGGCATAGAGGTAAAGGTCTTGACCGCGCAACCTGGGCCGGTGATTACCCGCTTTGAATTGGAGCCGGCAGCAGGCGTTAAAGGCAGTCAAATTACCAATTTAATTAAGGATTTGGCGCGGGCTTTATCGGTGGTCAGCGTGCGTGTGGTGGAAACCATACCCGGTAAAACTTGCATGGGCTTGGAAATCCCCAACCCTAAACGGCAAATTGTTTATTTGTCTGAAATCATGGGCAGTCAAGCCTATGCTGACGTTAAATCGCCCTTAGCCATCTGTTTGGGCAAGGACATCGCCGGCAATCCGGCGGTGGCCGATTTGGCCAAAATGCCACACGTGTTGGTGGCCGGCACCACAGGTTCAGGTAAGTCAGTGGCGATCAATGCCTTGATTTTAAGTTGGTTATACAAGGCCGACGCCAGCCAAGTGCGCCTCATTCTGATTGATCCTAAAATGTTGGAATTGTCTGTTTACGAAGGCATACCGCATTTGTTGGCGCCGGTGGTGACCGACATGCGGCAAGCCGGCAGTGCGCTCAATTGGTGTGTGGCAGAAATGGAGCGCCGTTATAAATTAATGTCCATGTTGGGTGTGCGTAACTTGGCTGGTTATAACCAAAAGATACGCGATGCCGAAAAAGCCGGTGAGAAGATTCCGCACCCATTTAGCTTAACGCCGGATGATCCCGAGCCCTTGAATGAGCTCCCCTTAATCGTGGTGGTGATAGACGAGCTGGCCGATTTAATGATGGTGGTGGGCAAAAAAGTCGAGGAGCTGATTGCACGATTGGCACAAAAAGCCCGTGCCTCAGGCATACACTTGGTGTTGGCTACCCAACGGCCATCGGTGGACGTCATTACCGGCTTAATTAAGGCCAACGTGCCCACCCGTATTTCTTTTCAAGTGTCCAGCAAAATTGATTCGCGCACGATATTAGACCAAATGGGTGCCGAGGCTTTGTTAGGCCAAGGCGACATGCTGTATATGCCACCGGGTACCGGTTACCCCGTGCGTATCCATGGCGCGTTTGTGTCAGACCAGGAAGTGCACAAAGTGGTGAACTACCTGAAGGCGCAAGGTGCACCCAATTACGTGGAAGGGATTTTGACTAACGAGGCGGAAGAGGGGGGTGCAGATTTTCTAGAAGGCTCTGCCGGTAGCAACGAAGTCGACCCCTTGTACGATGAAGCGGTGGCCATCGTGCTAAAAACGCGGCGCGCCAGCATATCGGGCGTGCAGCGGCAACTGCGCATAGGCTATAATCGTGCGGCCCGTTTGATTGAAGACATGGAGCGCGCCGGTTTGGTGTCCAGCATGCAAAGTAACGGCAACCGCGAAATATTAGCCCCCCACGAAGCCTAATGGTTTCGTTTCATCAGCGCTTTTTATGAGTTTGTTCATGCCCACATTAAAAACCAGTTTATTGGCTATCCTTATGCTTGCGCCCTTAATGGGGAAAGCCGACGGCATTGCCAGCATTAAAAAGTTTTATCAAGAAACACAAACCATGCAGGCGGATTTTCATCAGGTAGTGACGGATAAGAAAGGCCAAAAGATACAGGAAGTCTATGGCCACATGCAGTTGCAACGGCCTAATAAATTCCGCTGGGATTACGACAAACCTTTTGAGCAGCAAATCATCAGTGACGGCAAGCAAGTTTGGTTGTACGACACGGAATTGGCCCAGGTGACGGTGCGTGCCTTAAGCAATGCATTGGGCGCCAGCCCGGCTGCATTGTTGGCGGGTGAGCGCGGTTTAGAAAGCAGCTTTAAATTGGTCAATGCCTACCGCAAAGACAAGTTGGATTGGGTTAGCAGTCAGCCCAAGGACGCGGATACGGGCTTTAATAGAATAGCCTTGGGATTTAAAGACGACACCTTGCAAGCTATGGATTTGGTCGACAGTTTTGGTCATCAAACGCGCATCGTCTTTAGTCAGGTTAAACAAAACCCCAGCCTAGACGCGCGTGCATTTGTATTTAAAGTGCCTAAAGGCATTGATGTGGTGGGGGACTGATTGCATTTAAGCTGGGCATCCGTGCGATTGTTGGCTTTATTGCTGGCCAGTTTGCTGTTAAGCAGCCAAGTGCTAGCCGACGGTACATTGACCCAGTTAAGCGGCCAGGTGACCGTGCAAAAAGCCGATGGCAGCAGCCGGCCAGCCACCATAGGCTTGCGCGTCCAGCAAGGCGACAGTGTGATTAGCGGTGCCGATGGTTTTGTGCGTATGCAAATGACGGATGGTGGTCAGATGGTATTGCGACCTGCCAGCCAGATTAAAATTGAGCGTTACCATTTCGAGCAGGCGCAACCAGAGCAAGACCATTTTGTTTTTTCAGCGCTTAAAGGCGGGTTTCGTGCCATCACCGGCTTAATTAGCAAGCGCGGTAATCGCGATGCTTATCAAGCGAACACCCGCACGGCCACTTTAGGCATACGTGGAACGGAATACGACCTGCAAGTGTGTGAACCCGGTTTGACCGGCAGAAATAGTTGCGCGTCCATGGCGGATGGCGCATCCACAGCAGACGGCACGTATGTGGCGGTCATCGTAGGCGCCATCGTGGTCAGCAATGAATTGGGCTACATTAATTTGACCGTCGGGCAATTTGGTTTTGTGCCGCCTAATTTGCCGCCCGTGGTACTCACGCGTGATCCTGGCATCAGTTTTATGCTGCCATCGGCGCTCGAGAGTGCGGAAGCTGGGGCGCTAGAATGTGCTATTTAAATACCGTGTTGATAGCGTTTAGAGTAAATGGGGTAGCAGGCCATGGCGACTGATTTATTCCCCAGCAGCAGCCCAGTCGCGCCTTTAGCCGAGCGCTTGCGGCCAAAAACCTTGGACGAGGTGGTTGGGCAGTCGCATTTATTGGCGGCGAATAAACCGCTACGTTTGGCTTTTCAATCAGGCAAACTGCCGTCCATGATACTTTGGGGGCCGCCTGGGGTGGGCAAAACCACCTTGGCCCGATTGATAGCCAACACGGCGGATGCCGATTTTATCCCTCTTTCCGCCGTGTTGTCTGGCATTAAAGACATCCGTGAGGCGGTAGAGCGCGCTGAGCATGCCTTGCAGCAGTCGGGACGTAAAACCATCTTATTTGTCGACGAAGTGCATCGCTTCAACATAGGCCAGCAAGATGCTTTTTTGCCTTTTGTGGAAAGTGGTTTAATTACTTTTATAGGCGCCACCACAGAAAATCCATCGTTTGAAGTGAACAGCGCTTTATTGAGTCGCTCGCAAGTTTTTGTGTTAAATGCCTTGTCAGACGAGGAGTTGGCCATATTGCTTAATCGCGCTCAGGCATTGGTGGCGGAAAAATTAAGCATGACGGCCGAGGCCAGGGAACACATTATTGCCTATGCGGACGGTGATGCCAGACGCTTACTGAATTTTATAGAAGGCTTGTTTAATGCCGCAGAAAGTGCGGCTATCAATGAGATTGATTTGGCCTTTTTGCAAACCACCATGGCCAGTAAATTGCGTCGCTTTGATAAGGGTGGTGAGGCATTTTATGACCAAATTTCGGCCTTGCACAAATCGGTGCGCGGCTCGAATCCCGATGCGGCTTTGTATTGGTTTTTGCGCATGCTAGACGGTGGTGCTGACCCCTTGTATCTAGGACGGCGCATCGTGCGCATGGCGATTGAAGACATAGGCTTGGCTGACCCGCGTGCGCAAAGTATGTGCTTGGAAGCCTGCCAGATTTTTGAGCGCTTAGGGTCGCCTGAGGGTGAACTGGCCTTGGCTAATGCCGTTATTTATTTGGCGGTGGCGCCTAAAAGCAACGCGGCTTATCAGGCTTACAATCAAGCCAAGGCTTTTGTGGCGAACGACGCTTCACGGCCCGTGCCTTTGCATCTTAGAAATGCGCCGACCAAGCTCATGAAAGACTTGGATTACGGTAAAGCCTACCGCTACGCGCATAATGAGTCTGAAGCTTACGCGGCTGGCGTGGATTATTTTCCGGATGGTTTGACCGCCCCACAATTTTATATCCCCACGCCACGTGGCTTAGAAGGTAAAATTACGGAAAAATTAGCGCACTTGCGTGACTTGGATAAAAAAGCAAAGAAATAGCAGATTTACAGATGAGGATTTTTCTGGCTGGTTTTCTCTGTGCCTCTGTGGTGAATTTTTAGGATATAACATGTTAGACATACAAGCTTTAAGACACGACTTGGATGGCGTGGTGGCCTTGCTGAAAAAGCGCGGTTTTGAATTCGATGCCGCTGCATTTTTGGCTTTGGAACAGACCCGTAAGACCGTGCAAACCCGCACCCAAGATTTGCAGGCTAGGCGTAATAATGCCTCCAAGCAAATAGGCTATGCTAAAGCCAAGGGCGAAGACGTGACGGCCATCATGACCGAGGTGGCGGGCTTGGGCGATCAATTAAAAGCCGACGAGGCGCAATTGAGCGAATTGCAAGGCGAGTTGCAAGCGCTATTGCAAAACGTGCCTAATTTACCGCATGCCAGCGTGCCGGCCGGGCTATCCGAAGCCGATAACGTGGAAGTGCGTAAAGTAGGGACGCCGCGTCAGTTTGACTTTACCGCCAAAGATCATACCGATGTGGGTACGCCATTGGGCCTGGATTTTGATACCGGCATTAAGTTGTCCGGTGCTAGGTTTACTTTTATGCGCGGTGCCATTGCCAAATTGCACCGGGCTTTAGCGCAATTTATGCTGGACACGCAGACCGAGCAACATGGCTATGTGGAATGCTATACGCCGTATATGGTGAATGCCGAAAGCTTAATCGGTACCGGTCAGTTGCCCAAGTTTGAGGAAGATTTATTTAGCTTGCAGCATAACGAGAGCAAGCTCTATTTAATTCCAACCTCAGAAGTGACCTTAACCAACACGGTGCGCGATCAGATTGTGGCCTCGCATGCTTTGCCGATAAAACTGACTGCGCATACGCCGTGCTTTCGCTCTGAGGCAGGTTCTCATGGGCGTGATACCAAGGGCATGATACGTCAGCATCAGTTTGATAAAGTTGAAATGGTGCAAATTGTGCATCCGGATAAGAGTTATGAGGCCTTGGAAGAGATGGTCGGTCACGCCGAGCATATCCTGCAAGCTTTGAATCTACCTTATCGGGTGGTGTCCTTGTGCATGGGGGACATGGGCTTTGGTGCGGCTAAAACCTACGATTTAGAGGTGTGGTTGCCGGCGCAAAATACCTACCGTGAAATATCTTCAGTGTCTAATTGCGAGGCGTTTCAGGCGCGGCGCTTACAAGCACGTTTTCGTAATGAGGCCGGTAAGCCAGAATTGGTGCACACCTTAAATGGCTCAGGCTTGGCGGTTGGGCGCACCTTGGTGGCGGTATTGGAAAACTACCAAAATGCCGATGGTAGCGTGACCGTGCCTGAGGTGTTGCGACCTTATATGCCGCATTTGACGGTGATCAAGCCAGGCTAAGCTGGGCTTAATTGGCAAAGTCTAAGCCGAACAGCTTTAAATCCAAGCTGTTCTTAGGTTGCTGGCGTTCCAATATGCGTTGGTAGCTGCGCACCGATTCAACAAACACCACCGGCGCACCGCCACTGGCATAGCCGTATTTGACGGTGCTGTAGTATTCGGGATGTTTCAGTAAAACCAAAGTTTTTTTCAAGTCCGCCCAACTGTCTGGGTTGAGGTTTAAGCGCGCAGCCAGTACGCGGGCATCTTCCACATGGGCATAGCCGATGTTATAGGCGGCCAAGGCCATATAGGTTCTGTCTGGCTCGGGGATGCGCTCGGGCACGGTATCCATGAGTTTTAATAGGTATTTAGCCCCAGCGGGTATGCTTTGCTTGGGATCCAATCTGTCGGTCACGCCCATCAAATCGGCGGTTTCCTCGGTGAGCATCATCAAGCCGCGCACATTGGTTGGCGAGGTGCTGTAGGTGTCCCAGTGCGACTCTCTGTAGCTTAAGGCGGCCAGTAAACGCCAGTCTATGCCGGTGATATTTTCGGCTTGCTTAAAT
>SXVG01000116.1 GCA_005791685.1 Methylotenera sp.
GCCTTATTGGTCGATGCCTTGCTCTGGACTGTGGCTTTGGCGGTGCTTGGGTTTTCCGGTTCGGGCTTGCCGGTGTAGGCGTCCTGCAATTTTTCAGCCAGGCTATGGGCCCAGCGTGGGTCTTTTTGGACCAGGCTGTCGGGGTTTTTAGGCGCCGGTTTTATCGGCTTAAGGACGGGCGAATTTTTGCCGGTGGCCGGCGGTGTGTGCTTAGGCTCATGGGCCAAACTAGGCGGCGTATCCATCAAGGACGGCTCGCTGCTTGCTTTTTCTATATAATGCCGTGGGTCGAGCAATAAGGTGTAGTCACGCTCTAATTTAGGGTCGCACAAAAAGCCAAGCCGCACAGTCAGAATAGGCTCGTTGATGATTTCTGTGCTGCTCAAGCTGAGCTGATAGTTCGCCTTATTGTTTTGCAGTGCAACATGGATTTTTGGCGCGGTGGCCGTATCGCTGAGGTCGCTGGCGTTAAAACAGCTGGCATCGGTGTTGAGCGGAATATCGTTTACCGTTAATTGCGCCAGCAGCGGCTCCCCTAAATGCGATTTGACTTCAAGCTCAGCCAAGCCTAAAGCAGGGCTGAGGTGTGCGTAGCAAGCTAGCAGTAGCAGTAATAAAAATCGCAATGGCTAAGGCTCTGTAAGTTAAGGGGTTGAGTCAATTAAATGTCAAGTGCGACCATGGTTTTTTCGTGGTTTTGTCGCGCGACATGACCATGCTAGCATAAGCCATTAAAACGCTATAATTTAAGCATTTAAAGTTTTCATTAAGCGCGCTTTTTTGGCTGGTCGCGCCTATAATTGGTGGCCAATAATGCGTATCTGGCAGGGGAATTGTAATAATTCCTGTTTTGCTGCACATAATGTTTGACAAACCGTTACGCTTCAGCATAAAATCCGCCTCTTAATTTTTTTAGCTCAGTATTGATAAGACAATGAAAACCTTCTCAGCAAAATCTCATGAAGTGCAGCGCGATTGGTTTGTGGTTGATGCCACGGATCTAGTGCTAGGCCGTTTAGCCAGTGCGGTTGCGCACCGTTTACGCGGTAAACATAAAACTATTTATACACCTCACGTTGATACCGGTGATTACATTGTTGTGATTAATGCCGATAAATTAAAAGTGACTGGTAGCAAAGCAGACGGCAAGCTTTACCATAGCCATTCTGGTTACCCAGGTGGTATCAGCACCACTACTTTTGCAAAAATGCAAGACCGTTTCCCAGGTCGTGCTTTAGAGAAAGCGGTAAAAGGCATGTTACCTAAGGGTCCTTTAGGTTATGCCATGATCAAAAAAATGAAGGTTTATGCGGGTGGTACGCATGAGCACGCGGCACAACAACCGCAAGAATTGAAAATCTAAGGGTATAAAGATGATCGGTAAATATAATTATGGTACAGGCCGCCGCAAAAGTTCAGTAGCGCGCGTGTTTTTGAAAACAGGTAAAGGCAACATCGTGGTTAACGATAAACCTGTTGATGAGTATTTTTCACGCGTGACTGCACGTATGATTTTGCGTCAACCATTGGAGTTGACTAACAATCTAAGCAGCTTCGATATCATGGTAAACGTTATTGGTGGCGGCGAATCTGGCCAAGCCGGTGCCGTGCGTCATGGCATCACCCGTGCGTTGATTGATTTTGACGCTAACTTAAAAAGCGCTTTATCCAATGCCGGTTTCGTAACACGCGATGCCCGTGAAGTGGAGCGTAAAAAAGTCGGCTTCCGTAAAGCGCGTCGTCGTAAACAATTCTCTAAACGCTAATATTTATATTCAGCGCTGGGGAAATGAAAAGGTCGCTCACGCGGCCTTTTTTATTTTGCGGACAATTTTTAGGATATAAGTTTGTTTGGCATCAAGTTTTGTTATCATGACGCCATGAGTGATATAACAATGACCCATAAAAAATTAAAAGTAGGCATCGTTGGCGGCACCGGTTATACCGGCGTGGAATTGCTGCGGCTGTTAAGCGTGCACCCCAATGTCAGCCTCACTGCCATCACCTCCAGGGGCGAAGCGGGACTGGCCGTTGCCGACATGTTTCCGAGTTTGCGCGGCTACGTGGATTTAGCTTTTAGCGACCCAGAAAAAGCCAATTTAGCGGCATGCGACGTGGTGTTTTTTGCCACCCCACATGGTGTGGCCATGAATCAGGCGCAGGCCTTATTGGATGCCAAGGTTAAAGTCATAGACTTGGCCGCAGATTTCCGGTTGCAAGACACCGCCGTTTTCGAAAAATGGTACAAAATGCCGCATGCTTGCCCAACGTTATTGGCGGACGCCGTCTATGGCCTGCCCGAGTTATACCGGGAAAAAATTAAATCGGCCAACATCATTGGCAACCCAGGTTGTTACCCCACCACCGTTTTGTTAGGCTTGGCGCCATTGTTGGAACAAGGCTTGCTGGATCTTAATGCACCCATCATTGCCGATGCCAAATCCGGTGTATCCGGCGCGGGTAGAAAAGCCGAAGTGGCGACCTTGTTCGCAGAATCCAGTGATAACATGAAAGCCTATGGCCTAAATGGGCATAGGCATCACCCAGAAATCCACGCACAACTTCGGCACTTGGGCGGCCAAGAGCCACAATTTATATTTGTGCCGCATTTAATTCCCATGATACGGGGCATGCTTACCACCCTTTACGTTAAACTGTCAGCGCAAGCGCAGGCAATGGATGTGCAAGCCTTGTTTGAAAAGCGTTATCAGCACGAACGTTTTGTTGATGTGTTGCCGGCCGGGGTGTTGCCAGAAACGCGGTCGGTACGGGGTTCCAATCAAATTCGCATCACCCTGCACAAGCAGGCGGATGCAGGCTATTTGACGCTGGTGGTAGTACAAGATAACTTGGTTAAAGGGGCGGCTGGGCAAGCCATACAAAACATGAACCTTATGTTTGACTTGCCTGAGAACGCTGGTTTGGAAGTCGTCCCGCTTTTACCTTAAGCGGGAGTTAAAGACATTAATGAAGCCCGTTAGAAGAAGAATTCGTAGGCATTTTGGTTTAACCGCTAAGCAAGTGGCGGTTCGCTCACAGAGGCCTTGGTATTTCCAATGGGGATTGGCCGCCTTATTTATTGCTTTAGGTTATTTTGCGGCGTATCGGCAATTTACCGGCGGCGAAAATTTAACGGAAAAGTTAATGCAAGCCAACCTTGAAAATCAAGGCTTGCAGACCAAACTTATACGAGTGGAGCGGCAGTTGCAAATTGAACAGGCGGCGCAAGGCAATCTTGATAAAGAGTTAAATCTTGTGCAAGATGAAAACATGAAAATTAAAGAAGACTTATTGTTTTATAAAAATATGTTGGGCAATAAGAAACGTTATAAGTAAGCGCCAAGCGGTCATGACCGCTTAGCAATTAAAATGGGAATCGACTATGTTTTTTAAGAAAAGTAATCGGGCGCAAAATAGCATTGATACCTTAATTGGTGCAGAAACGCGTATAGAGGGCGACATACATTTTTCCGGCGGGCTGCGTGTGGATGGCCAAGTAAAGGGCAATATCAGCGAACCCGCTGATCAGGCCGGCACGCTTATTTTAAGTGAGCATGGCAGCATAGAAGGATCGGTGACCGCCTCTAAAATTGTCATTAACGGCAAAGTCATAGGCAATGTTAAGGCGGCGCAGTTTATTGAACTGCAAGCCAAGGCCAGCATCAAAGGGGACGTCAATTACAAGTCCTTAGAAATGCACACTGGCGCCGTGATAGAAGGTAAATTGGTGTATTTAGGCGACCACCTATCGGTGTTGGATGAGGGCAGCCATTAAGCCGGTCCAAAGTTTAAGAGTAGGCTACCTAGGGTAGCGTATTTATTTTATTAAGTAATTGAGGAGTACGAGATGAACACTGTAACGGATATGCAAGACGCGGACATGGCGCAAATGCCCGCCCCTTTGGTTTTTACCGATAACGCGGCCAAAAAAGTAAAAGAACTGATAGAAGAAGAAGGTTCGCCCGATTTAAAATTGCGCGTGTTTGTTAGCGGTGGCGGATGCTCAGGCTTTCAATACGGCTTCACCTTCGAAGAAGAAGTGAATGACGACGACACACAAGTGCAAAAAGACAGCGTGACTTTATTGATAGACCCCA
Source organism: Methylotenera sp. (assembly GCA_005791685.1). Classification (GTDB taxonomy): domain Bacteria; phylum Pseudomonadota; class Gammaproteobacteria; order Burkholderiales; family Methylophilaceae; genus Methylotenera. Next base: position 4,098 of record SXVG01000116.1, read on the forward strand.
TGAGCTTGCAATATCTAATGGGCGCGGAAATTGATTACCAAGACAGCTTGCAAGGGTCGCAGTTTGTCATACGCAACCCACAAGCCACCACCACTTGCGGTTGCGGCTCGTCTTTCTCGGTTTAAGGGTGGGTTAGCAACAAGCACTTGATTAAAAGAAATGCAATAAAGGCTGGCATTAATGCCAGCCTTTTTCTTTTTGGGTATCCGCTTAGGCTTGATGGATGACGCTGTAAATCATCAAGCACTATCCATTGGTATAGCTTTGTTTGCGCCTTGATAATGGTAAGATGATAAAAATTTTATAAAAA
>SXVG01000117.1 GCA_005791685.1 Methylotenera sp.
TGGCCGTCAAAAAGGCCACACCGAGTTGTACCGTGGCGCTGAATACGTGGTGGATTTTTTACCTAAAGTGAAATTGGAAGTGGCGATTAAAGACGAGTTGCTCGATCAAGTGGTGGACGCAATAGAAAAATCCGCGGCCACCGGCAAAATCGGTGACGGCAAGATTTTTGTCTTTAATCTCGAACAAGTCTATCGCATTCGTACCGGTGAAACCGGTATCGAAGCTTTATAAGGGGATGATGATGAAAAAATTATTTTCGATATTAGCTTTGCTGGCCACACTGGGTTTAGGCCTGGCGGCCAACAGCTACGCTGAAGACGCGGCACCTGCTGCGGCTGCGGCTGTGGTGGCGCCTGCCGTTGAAGCAGCGCCGGCACCAGCCGCCACGCCAGCCCCAACACCCAATAAGGGCGACACGGCCTGGATGTTAATTTCCACCGTGTTGGTGACCTTGATGGTAATCCCCGGCTTGGCTTTATTTTACGGCGGTTTAGTGCGGCAAAAAAACATGCTGTCTGTGCTCATGCAAACCTTCATGATTTTCTCCTTGATGGCAGTGTTATGGGCGATTTACGGTTACAGCGTGGCCTTCACCGGCGGCAATCCGTACTTTGGTGGTTTAGCCAAAGCCTTCTTGGCCGGCATCACGCCAGACTCGATTGCGGCCACTTTTAGTAAAGGCGTGGTCATTCCTGAGTTGGTGTTCGTGGCTTTCCAATTGACCTTTGCCGCCATTACCCCGGCACTGATTATAGGTGCGTTTGCTGAGCGCATGAAGTTCTCTGCCATTCTAGCCTTCATGGTGCTGTGGTTCACGTTTGCTTACCTGCCTATGGCGCACATGGTTTGGTATTGGGACGGTCCGGATGCGATTAGCGATGCCGCCTCATTAGAAACCGTATTGGCCAATGCTGGTTGGTTATGGGCTAAAGGCGCATTAGACTTTGCTGGCGGCACCGTGGTGCACATCAACGCCGGTGTAGCGGGTTTAGTCGGCGCCATCATGGTCGGTAAACGTATCGGTTACGGTAAAGAGGCCATGGCCCCTCACAGCTTAACCTTAACCATGGTTGGTGCAGCGTTGTTGTGGGTGGGTTGGTTTGGTTTCAATGCCGGTTCTAACTTAGAAGCAAACGGCTACGCTGCTTTGGCTCTGGTTAACACCCTAATTGCAGCCGGTGCTGCGACCTTATCATGGGCCTTTGCAGAATGGCTATTGAAAGGTAAACCGTCTATGCTAGGCGCTGCTTCTGGCGCAGTAGCAGGTTTGGTGGCCATTACCCCAGCCTGCGGTTTCGTCGGCCCTATGGGTGCCATCATCATAGGCTTGTTGGTATCCCCTATCTGTTACTTCTTCGTGGCTAAAGTGAAATACTGGTTGGGTTACGACGATGCCTTAGACGTATTCGGCATACACGCCATGGGTGGTGTTTTTGGTGCCCTAGCCACCGGTGTGTTTGTAAATCCGGCGCTAGGCGGCATGGGGGTGTACGACTACGTGGCTAACGCCGTGGGCGAATACAACTTTGCAGCGCAAATGACCGCGCAAGCTTACGCTGTTGCTACGGCTGTCGTGGTGTCAACCGTGGTGTCTGTGCTGGCCTTTAAATTGGTGGACATAGTGATTGGTCTACGGGTATCAGAAGAATCCGAGCGTGAAGGCTTGGATACCACCGAGCACGGTGAGCGCGCTTATCACGCTTAAATGGTCGCGAGGTAAATAAAAGCGGACGCTTAGGCGTCCGTTTTTTTATGTCTACTCATAGCGGGTTGCTTACTTGCTGTATGCCTTAATCCATAAGGCGACACCGATTAACAGCATGGGCAAACTCAGCCATTGACCCATGCTAAAGCCCATGGATAATAAACCTAAATAGCTGTCCGGTTCACGCGTGTATTCAACGGCAAATCTAAACGCACCGTAGCCGATTAAGAACACGGCGGCAATGGCGCCGCTAGCGCGTGGTTTAGACGCGTAAGCCCATAGGATAAAGAACAAGGCTAAACCCTCTAGGGTGAATTCATACAGTTGCGAGGGATGGCGTAATAAACCGTCTACTTGCGGAAATACCATGCCGTAGTCGGTGTGGGTCACGCGGCCCCACAGTTCGCCATTGATAAAATTACCTAAACGACCGGCACCCAAACCGATGGGCACTAAAGGCGCGACAAAATCCATCACACTCAGCCAGCTTAATTGGTATTTTCTGGCAAATAAGGCCATGGCCAGCAACACGCCTAACAAGCCACCGTGGAAACTCATGCCACCTTGCCACACTGCTAAAATCTCCGCTGGGTGTTGCATGAAGTAAGTGGATTGATAAAACAATACGTAACCTAAACGGCCACCTAAGATTACCCCTAGTGCGCCAAAGAATAAGGCGTCGTCTAGCATGGGCAGGCTCCAACCGTGCCAAGGCCTGTGGGTGATTTGCCATTTACCTAAGGCTAAAAAGGCTAAAAAACCGGTTAAATACATCAAGCCATACCAGTGGATGCCAAAGCTACCAAGGTGAACGGCAATGGGGTCAAATTGTGGGTGAACAAACATGGGCGATTCAGTTAATAAAAAGAGAGTGGAATTTTACCTAAGTTTTAATCGATTAAAACTTAAATAAAACAATAAGGCGGATTTTGTGGCTGAAAAAACTAAAGCGGATTTTCCGTGACTTTGACGCTGAGCGGTTTTTCGTCTTCCAATAAATTCAATAAGCGATCGATATTGGGGTGTTTGCCTGGGCAATTTTCAGCGTCACTGCTGTGTTCCGCGAATAAGCTTAAACCTTCGACCGCGGCATCCAATGAGATCTCACCGTACATGCGATACAAATGGTAGTAAACCTTGACTGAGCCTTGGCTGCCGGGTTTGTTTTCTATGACGCCGGCCGGACTGCCGTCGCTGTTAAACAGTTCGATGCGTTGCACGTGTGAGGCATCGTCTAGGGTGAGTAATACATCGCTAAATTTTTGCATTCATTCTAACCTTTTATAAATAGTAGCTGGTCGTGGTCATCAACTTGGCCACTTTCCGCATTAAAAAATTAACCGGAGCGGGTAATTCGGCGGCCCCGTAATCTCTGGCTTGCTTAGCATGGGCGGCTTCATCCACTTGCATTTGCTCAATAATCTTGCGGGTTTTTTTGTCGTTTTCTGGCAGAATTTCAAGGTGGCTGGCCAAGTGCACTCCCACTTGTTTTTCGGTCTCGGCCACAAAGCCTAAATTCCAGCGCTCACCCAAGGCCCCAGCAAGCAAGCCTAAGCTGAAGGAGCCGGCATAAAAGAATGGATTAAGCACGCTGGTGCGGCCACCTAATTGCTTAATGCGGCTTTCGCACCAGGCTAAATGGTCGGTTTCCTCGACGGCCGCTTGCTTTAAGGCCGCGCTAGTTTGCGGCTTACGTGCGCTGATGGCTTGGCCGCTGTATAAAGCTTGCGCACAGACTTCACCACTGTGGTTGACGCGCATTAAGGCGCAAGCCAGGGTTTTTTCTTCACGGCTTAAATTGGCTTCCGTTATGGTGGCATCGGGATGCGCGCGCAGGCTGCGCGGTTGGGCTAACAGCGTGCGTAAGCCGCTATCGAATTCCACAATCAAGTTGTCTAATCTGCTTAACATGCTGACAGTTTACGCTCAAATAAGGGGCTAAACCCACTATTTATCTTCATGCCCAGTCCAGCCCAATTGTGTGGCAATCATTTGCACAGGGTGCATGAGCTTGACCGGTATTTTTTGCGCGGCTAAGCCGCTGGCCAAATGCAAGCTGCAGCCTATGTTGGAAGTGGCTAACAAGGCGGCTTGACTGGTTTTAATGGCTTCCAGTTTATCGTTTAGCAATTGTTTGGCCATGTCAGCTTGCGTCAGCATATAGGCACCGGCACCGCCACAGCATTGGCCATTGCCAGGCAAAGGCAGCACTTCTGCTTGCGGGATTTTTTTTAGTAAAGCATGCACCGCCGCATGACTTTTTTGACCGTGCTTTAAGCTGCATGGATCTTGCACAAAAATACGCTGCGGCAGCGGCTTGATCGTCACCTGAGACCAATCGCAACCCATTAGAAATGCGCTGATATCTTGCACCTGATGCGAGGGTAAATAGTCTGCTAGGCCGGCGCCACAACCGCTGGCGACCGTCAAAATGGGCAGGTCACTGGCAAAGCTGCTGCGATTGCGTGCCAGTAAAGCTTGGGATTCCGCCACGTCGCCCATTTGTCTGGCGATGCTGCCGCAACAAGTCTGCTGGGGTGGTACGTGCACAGCAAAGCCTAGGGCATTTAAGACATGGATGCCGGCAGCTAAGGTGGCGCTGTCTAGCGCCTGACTGGCGCAGCCTAAAAATAGGCTCACCTCACCTTGTTTACTGGCGGTGGCGGGGTACAGCGCTTGCCAGCGTACCGGCTTATTGAGTTTGGGCAACAGTTTTGCGGCTGGGATGAGGTAGCTTAGCCAAGGGCTGTAGGCTAATGGCTGTAGCAGTCTCAGCAATCGAATTAAGCCATTCATCCATTTTCGGTAACGGATAAAGGGTTTAGCTAAGCTTAAACTTAAGCTTTTTTTCGGTACCAGCAAAGCGCGCGTGCTGTCCACTAAAGCCCCGTAGGCGACATTGTTGGGGCAAGCGCTTTCGCAGCTGCGGCAACTTAAGCACAGGTCTATGTGCTGCCTAAAGCGCGTGTTATTCGGGATGATTTCTTGAGCCACGGCGCGCATGAGTTGTATGCGGCCTCGCGGTGAATCCGCCTCAGAACCGGTTTTTCTGTAGGTTGGGCAATGCGGTAAGCACAGGCCGCAAGCCACGCAGCGATCGGCTTCGACGATTAAATCTGGGATGGATAAATTCATGGCCTTATTATAAACCTAGCCTGCTACGCTAAAGTGGGCTGGGCTTATAAAAAGTTGACTGCACGTGAGCAGCAGGGTGTTACTACGCTGATGACCAAAAATTGGTGATTTAGATGAGGGCTGGCATTAATGCCAGCCTTTTTCTTTTTGGGTATCCGCTTAGGCTTGATGGATGACGCTGTAAATCATCAAGCACTATCCATTGGTATAGCTTTGTTTGCGCCTTGATAATGGTAAGATGATAAAAATTTTATAAAAA
>SXVG01000118.1 GCA_005791685.1 Methylotenera sp.
ACCATGGCACCTGCCAGTGCGAATTTAATCAGCGCCTTGATGTTAGGCGAAACGCCGGCGCTGGATGCCAGCCCCTACGCCTGCTTGCAATAATTGCGCTCATCGCACCCCGTTATTTTTAAGCCTCCAGCAAGCCAGCTTGAAATCCCTGAAAAGCGTGGGCACCCTCCGCATGGCTAAAAATGGGTCAATAATGCCCATATCAGTCGTTATGTGTATAGAAAAGTCGATTTTCTATACACGTCAGCTTCCATATGTATAGAAAACGGACTTTTCTATACATATGCTTTTGGCTTAAAACTCAGTTGAGGTAAAATTTGCCGTGATCATTTAATGAAACGGACACCATGGCTACTTGCGTAATGATACAAAACCCGAGCAACGGATTAATGCGTGAGGGTTATTTTGGGTTTAGTTGGACGTATTTGTTTTTTGGCTGGTTCGTGCCTTTAATTCGTGGTGAACTTGGCGTGGCGGCCTTGCATTTCTTCTTCACCGTGATTACCTGTGGCATATGGCAGATAGTCTTTGCCTTTTTATACAACAAGCAATACATGCGCCGCATGTTAGAAAAAGGCTACGTGCTCAAAGACACGCCTGATGTGATGGCCAGCGCCCGAGCGGCACTGGCTATTGCGCAAGTTAACTAAGGCAAACTAACTCGCCCGCCATTCTCCAGACTGGCCACCGCTTTTTTCCAGCAACTGTATTTGGCCTATGACCATGCCGCGGTCGGCGGCTTTGAGCATGTCGTATATCGTCAGTAGGGCGATGCTGACCGCGCTGAGGGCTTCCATTTCTACGCCGGTTTGGCCGGTGGTTTCGGTGCTGACTGTGCAAACCACGGCATGCTGGCTGTCGTCTATGTTAAAAGCCACGGACACTTTGCTTAAGCTGATCGGGTGGCAAAGTGGAATCAAATCGGCCGTGCGTTTGGCGCCTTGAATGGCGGCAATGCGGGCGATGCCCAGTACGTCACCTTTTTTTGCGTCGCCATTTTTAATCAGTTGCAAGGTGGTCGCTTGCATGCTGATGCTGCCGCAGGCTATGGCTATTCTTCTGGTGTGGGCTTTGTCGCCTACGTCCACCATGTGCGCTTGGCCACTTTGATCAAAGTGGGTGAGGGGGCTGGTGTCAGATGGGTTCATTTTTGTTTCCGTGAGGGTTTATTTTTAAGATGGCAGCTGAACTCGCCGCATAAAGTAGCTATCATGATAACAATGAAATTAAAGATTAGTCTAATCGTGTTTATGCTGGCCAGTTATTTGCTGGCTAGTTTCACTTGGGCAAACAACTTGCCGGATTTGGGCGATGTGTCGCAAACGGTGTTGACGCCTTTGCAAGAGCAAGCGATTGCCGAGCAAATTTTACGCGAAGTGGCGGTCAGCGATGAGGTGGTGCAAGACATCGAAATCACGGCGTATTTGCAGGCCTTGGGCATGCGCTTGGTTTCCAGCAGTCCGGACAGTCAGCTCAAATTCAATTTCTTTGTCGTGCAAGACCATTCCATCAATGCCTTTGCTATGCCTGGCGGTGTGGTGGGCGTGCACACCGGTTTGATTTTGGCTTCAAACAGTGAATCGGAATTGGCCAGCGTGCTGGGCCATGAGGTAGGTCACGTCACCCAGCATCATTTGGCGCGTATGTTGGCTGCGCAAAAAGGCGATACGCTTAAAAATATTGCGGGCATGGCCTTGGCCATTTTATTGGCGCGGGCCAATCCGCAATTAGCCAGCGGCGCCCTGACCACGGCCTCGGCGATGGGGGTGCAAAGTCAGTTGGATTACACGCGTGAACACGAACGTGAGGCCGACCGTATCGGACTGCAGATATTGGACAGCGGTGGCTTTGATGTGCGCGCCATGCCGACTTTTTTTAGCACCTTGCAACGCGGTACACGGTTTGCCGAAGGCGGCGCGCCCAGTTTTTTACGCACCCACCCCTTGACCAGTGATCGTATCGCCGACGTGGAGAATCGGGTGGCGTTGATGCCGTATCGGCAAGTGCCCAATAACGTGGATTTTCAATACGTGCGCGCTAAATTGCTGGCCAATAAAGACGTGCCGGAAACCATGATCGCGGTGTTTGAGCAAAACATACGCGAACGCCGTTACAGCAACGAGGCGGTGGAGCATTATGGTTTGGCGGTGGCGTATATGCGTAAAAGTGCGCAAAAAGATTCTTTGCTTAAGGCGGAAAAAGAAGTGCTGTGGTTGAAGAAAAATGCCCCGCCGCACGCCATGATAGAAAATTTAAGCGCACGTTTGCAGGTGGCCAGCAACAACCCACAATTAGCCGCTAGAGAATACCTGGCGGCCTTGAAATTGTATCCGGATAACCGTGCTTTGATTTACGGTTATGCGGAACACTTTTTAGCCATCGGGCAGGCAGAGCAGGCCGTCAAATTACTCAAAGAAAAACAAAGCCTCTATCCCTTGGATGCCTATATGTATGAACTGTTGGCCAAGGCTTATGCCATGCAAAATAAAAATTTGCTCAGTCACCAAGCGCAAGGCGAGGCCTATTTCAGAAAATACGACTTGGTGCGCGCCATCGAGCAAATGGACATTGCCAGCAAAGCTCAGGACGGCGATTTTTATCAAGCCTCGATAGTGGAAGCGCGTTTAAAAGAGTTACGGCGCATGCAGGGGGAGGCGAAAAAATAATGGTTTTGCCTAGCTCTCGCCCTTGTAAACAGCATATCAATAAGCTTGGTTTATCAAAATCATTAGAATGATGTATTAGATTAATTATTTAAGCGCTATATAATGCCTAGCACGCAATCAAATTTCATTAAGCAGTTTTTCAATTCATTTATAAAGGAAAATAATCATGTCATTAGTTAATACCAGCATTAAGCCATTCAAAGCACAGGCCTACCATAACGGTCAGTTTGTTGAAGTTACCGAAGCCAGTTTAAAAGGCAAGTGGTCTGCCGTGGTATTTTACCCAGCCGATTTCACCTTTGTTTGCCCAACTGAATTGGGTGATTTGGCCGACCATTACGCGGAGTTCCAAAAAATGGGCGTGGAAATTTACGCGGTTTCAACCGACACGCACTTTACCCACAAAGCTTGGCACGATGCGTCAGACACCATCAAAAAAATTAAATACCCCATGCTAGGTGACCCAACCGGTACCATCACCCGCAACTTTGAGGTGATGATAGAAGAAGAGGGTTTAGCCTTGCGTGGCACTTTCTTGATCAATCCAGAAGGCGTGATTAAAGCCATGGAAGTAAACGATCTAGGCATAGGCCGTTCCGCTGCTGACTTGATTCGTAAAGCGCAAGCCGCGCAATACGTGGCCAGTCATCCAGGTGAAGTGTGTCCAGCCTCATGGGCGCCAGGCGAACAAACATTGGCACCATCGCTTGATTTAGTAGGCAAAATCTAAGACTTAACTTTTAGATTCATGGACGCCCTTAAGCCAAAAGCTTGAGGGCGCCATTAAAACAACGGCTTTATCCACAAGATAAGGCTTTTTTTATCGGTAAAATTAAGTGAAGAGAGTGATCATGGCCTTAGATACCCAAATCAAAACCCAGTTACAAAGCTATTTATTGCTGCTTAAAGAGCCAGTCGACTTGGTGGCGTCCTTAGACGACAGCGCCGGCGCTAAAGAAATGTTGGCTTTATTGGAAGAGCTGGCAGGCTTGTCTGACAAAATCAATTTGCGCTTTGATCAGCATGCGCGTAAACCTTCGTTTGCCGTGCAACGTGGGGCGACGCACAAAGACGCGGCGCAAGCGGTGAGCATTCGTTTTGCTGGCATCCCCATGGGCCATGAATTCACCTCTTTGGTCTTGGCTCTGTTGCAAGTGGGCGGTCACCCACTGAAATTAGAAGCGGAAAAGATCGCGCAAATTGCCGCGCTAGAAGGGCTATTTGCCTTCGAAACATTTATCTCCTTAAGCTGCCACAATTGCCCAGAAGTGGTGCAAGCCTTGAATTTGATGGCGGTCATTAACCCCAATATCAGTCACGTCATGGTAGACGGCGCCTTGTATCAAGATGAAGTTAATACCCGCAAAATAATGGCCGTGCCGACTATTTTCTTAAACGGTGTGGAGTTTGGCGCCGGGCGCATGGGCGTGGATGAAATCTTGCCTAAATTAGACCAAGGGGCAGAAGCGCGGGAGGCCAAAAAATTAGCGGCTAAGGCGCCGTATGATGTGTTGATTGTGGGCGGTGGCCCCGCCGGTGCATCCGCGGCCATTTATGCCGCCCGTAAAGGCCTACGAACCGGCATCGTGGCTGAGCGTTTTGGTGGCCAAGTGATGGACACCTTGGCCATAGAAAACTTTATTTCGGTGAAAGAAACCGATGGCCCCAAATTGGTGGCGGCCCTCGAAGAGCACGTTAAAACCTATGACATCGATGTGATGAATTTACAACGTGCGCAGTCGTTAAGCGCGCCTAAAGCCGGTGGCTTGATAGAGGTGACACTGGAAAATGGCGCTAGCCTGTCCAGCAAAGCGGTCATCGTCGCGACCGGCGCACGTTGGAAAGAGCTCAATATTCCTGGCGAACAAGCCTACCGTGGCAAAGGTGTGGCGTATTGCCCGCATTGCGACGGCCCATTGTTTAAAGGCACACGGGTGGCGGTGGTCGGTGGCGGTAACTCGGGGGTGGAAGCGGCGATTGATTTGGCTGGGGTGGTCAGTCACGTCACCTTGTTGCAATACAACGACCAACTGACGGCCGATGCGATTTTGCAAGACAAATTACACAGCCTGCCTAATGTGACGGTGATTGTGCATGCCGAAACCACGGAAATTACCGGTGAAGATGAAAAGGTAAACGGCTTGATTTACCGTGATCGCGTCAGTAACACTTTGCATAGCGTGGCCTTGGCTGGAGTATTTGTGCAGATAGGTTTGTTGCCCAATAGCGCTTGGCTAAAAAGCAGTGGCATGGCTTTAAGTCCATTTAATGAGATAGAAGTGAATGCGCATGGCCAGACTTCACTGGCCGGGGTGTTTGCTGCGGGGGATGTCACGACGGTGCCGTATAAGCAAATCATCATTGCCATGGGTGATGGGGCAAAAGCATCCTTGGGTGCGTTTGATTATTTGATACGGCAATAATTGGTACCTAGTCCAACTAAAAAATAAGGCGATGTTATCGCCTTATTTTTTTATCACTGGCCGGCGAGTTTATTTTTTACAGCAACCGCTAGTGCAGCCACATAAGGCATAAGCAGGGCAGTAGTTGAGCAAGCCCGTTAGCAAAGGCGCTACGCCTATCCATGCCCATGTTGGGCCATCAAGCAAGGCCACCCAAGCGATTAAAGCAATGCCCACCACTATGCGTACTATTTTATCGATACCACCAACGTTAGCTTTCATGATGTTTTCCTTTGTAAGTAAGGTTTAAATCGGCTAGCTTGCCTAGCCGTTTCATCATACACCCAATCATTTAATGTGGCGTTTATTCGTTTGCTTTTGCCATGCTGAGCGCCACCGCTTCGGCAATTTTTATGCCATCGACGCCAGCCGATAAAATGCCGCCGGCATAACCGGCGCCTTCACCGGTGGGGTATAAACCCTGCGTGTTTATGCTTTGCAAACTTATCTCATCGCGCTTGATGCGTATCGGTGAGGAAGTGCGTGTTTCCACGCCAGTCAAGATGCCGTCGGCTAAATCAAAGCCTTTGATTTGTTTGGCAAACTGGGGAATGGCTTCGCGTATGGCGCTGATGGCGTATTCCGGTAAGGCCGTGTCTAGATTGGTTAAATGCACGGCGGGCGTGTAAGACGGCATGACTTGACCAAACTGGGTGGACGCTTGATTGGCTAAAAAGTCGCCTATCAGTTGGCCCGGTGCTTGGTAGTTGCTGCCGCCCAATAGAAACGCTTGGTGTTCCCAGCGGCGTTGCAAGGCGATGCCGGCTAGGGGGTGGCCGGGGAAGTCCAGGTCCGGATTAATGCCCACCACGATGCCGGCGTTGGCATTGCGTTCG
>SXVG01000119.1 GCA_005791685.1 Methylotenera sp.
ACCGTGCATTTGCGCTTCGATGCGGATGCGCGGTTTACGTCGCACGTAGAGCGCCCCTATGCCTTTAGGGCCGTAAGTTTTGTGTGCACTAAAGCTCATTAGATCGACCGGCAATTGCTCTAAATCAATGGCCACTTTGCCGGTGGCTTGTGCCGCATCCACATGAAAAATCACGCCGTGTTCGCGGCATAAATGGCCTATTGCCGCTATGTCCTGAATCACGCCGATTTCATTATTCACCAGCATTACCGACACCAACACGGTGTCAGGGCGTATCGCGGCTTTTAATTTTGCTATGTCGAGCAAGCCGTTGGGTTCCGGGTCCAAGTAGGTGGCGCTGAAGCCTTGGCGTTCTAGTTCGCGCATGGGGTCAATGACCGCTTTGTGTTCGGTGGTCAGCGTGATGAGGTGTTTGCCTTTTTCACTGTAAAAGTTGGCCGCGCCCTTAATGGCCAAGTTGTTGGATTCGGTGGCCCCGGATGTCCAGACGATTTCGCGGGGGTCGGCACCAACCAATTTAGCCACTTCTTCTCTAGCGTTTTCCACGGCTTTTTCTGCGGTCCAACCATACGGATGGCTGCGCGAGGCCGGGTTGCCAAAATGCTCGGTGAGGTAGGGTATCATTTTAGCGGCCACCCTAGGATCAACCGGCGTGGTGGCCGAGTAATCCAAATAAATCGGATGCAAACCGTCTGCGGAACCGTTTACTACCGGCATTTCTATTGATGCTGACATGCGTGTGTTTATCCTTAACTAATGGTCATTCTAGATTAAGCAGCCATGGCGCTTAATTGTTTTAATCGTACAACTTCTTGTTGCAAGCACTGTAAAAAACCCGCCACTTGCTGCGCGTTGTTTTGTTGACTTAAGCTTACCCGTATGGCGCCACGCGCCAGTTCTTCCTGCACACCCATGGCCAACAACACGGCACTGGGTTCGGTGCTGTCACTGGAACAAGCCGAGCCGCTTGCCACCGCATAGCCTTGGCGGTCTAAAGCCATGACCAAGGTTTCGCCCTCTATGCCGTCGATAGCGAAAAAACTGGTGTTGCTCAAACGCGTCGCATGCGAGCCAAATAAGCTTGCGTTCATGGTGGCTAAACCTGCTTCTAATTGCGTTCTAAGCTTTAAGGTGTGGCTTTGGTAATCGCTTAAACGTTGACTGGCCAATTCGCAGGCCATGCCAAAGCCAACGATGGCGGCGACGTTTTCTGTGCCACTACGCAAACCGCGCTCTTGCCCGCCGCCGTGCAACAAGGGTTGGAGGTCGACGCGTTTGTCTACAATCAGTGCGGCGGCGCCTTGTGGGCCGTGCAATTTATGGCTGGAAACAGTCATGGCATGCACGTTTAACGCGTTAAAATTAAGTGCTATTTTGCCTAATGCTTGCACCGCATCGGTGTGCATTAAGCTGCCCTGCGCACGCGCCATCTCGGCCAATTCGGCGACATCTTGTAAGACACCGGTTTCGTTGTTGGCCAGCATCACCGATACCAAGCTGGTTGCTTGATTAAGCTGCGCTTTGAATTGCGCGCGAGCAACAAGGCCTTGATCGTCCACAGCGATACTAAAGGCAGGGTGACCTTGTGCTTGCATGGCTATGCCTGAGCGGCTCACGCACGGGTGTTCCACCGCGCTGTATAAAATTTGCGCCTTAGGTTTATGTGCGGCTAGGCCTTTAATGGCTAGGTTATTGGCCTCGGTGCCGCTGGCAGTAAACACCACTTGCGTGGCTTGCGCGCCACAGGCTCGCGCCACTTGTTCGCGCGCTTGTGCCACGGCGTCTCGGGCGGCCCGACCGTATTGATGGCGGCTACTTGGGTTGCCACATTGCGTGCGCATCCACGGTAGCATGGCGTCGAGTACGCGAGTATCGATCTGCGTGGTGGCATTGTGATCAAAGTAAACGTGGCTCATGGCTTATGCGTTGGTTGCGCCTAGGTTAAGGGTTTTTTCTGGGTTTAAGCGTGGCTTCATGGTAATGACTTGCTTATTTTTTTGTGCCGCCACCATGTCGGCCAAGCTGATGCCGGCTAGGTAATCCAAAATCTTGCTATTGAGGGTCGCCCACAAATCGTGCGTCATGCAACGGCCTTCGTCACGGCAGTTTTCATGGCCGCCGCATTGGGTGGCATCAATTAATTCGTCTACCGCATTGATGATGTCGGCCACCGAAATGTCGGCATAATTTTTGGCCAATTTATAGCCACCACCTGGTCCGCGCACACTGCTTACCAAGCCTTGCCTACGCAGGCGGCTAAACAGTTGCTCTAAATAAGACAGGGAAATGCTTTGCCGCTCGCTGATGCCGGCCAACGTCACCGGCTTGATTTCGCTAGGCAATGCGCTGCTGGCAGCGTCGTGCGCAAGTGCTTCGTTTAAGGCCAAATCCAACATGGCAGTAACGGCAAAACGTCCTTTGGTGGTGAGTTTCATGACTTAAATAGCCCTCTGTAATTGTCGGGCATTTTATAATACCCGATAACTTTAGTCAACTATTTGTCGGACCGTTTACTGCGGTCGGCAGGCTATTTTTTGCTGTTGGGTTTTTTCGAACGGGGTTTGACATCAAAAGCCGAGGCGACGATGCTGTCTGCTTGCGCATCGCCTCCTAAAAGCTGCAATTGCAAGGCCATTTCGGCCAATTTACGGTCTTGCTTGGCGCTTTTTTCCAGCAAGGCTTGCAGGGCGGCAGACATGGCCTCGTGATTAAATTTTTCGTTATCGTCGACGACCGCGTAAGCGGTAAAGCTGTTGCTTGGGGCTTCGGCTTTTTTATCGGCAGGGGCTTCATCTAATAGGCGCGCCGGTATGCCGATAGCCGTGGCGTGTGCTGGCACGTCTTTGACCACCACCGCATTTGAGCCTATTTTGGCGCCGGTACCCAAGGTAATTGGGCCTAAAATTTTAGCGCCGGCACCAATTACCACGCCGTTTTCTAGGGTGGGGTGGCGTTTGCCTTTGTTCCATGAGGTGCCGCCTAGGGTTACGCCGTGGTAGAGCGTGCAATCGTCGCCGATGACGGCGGTTTCACCTATGACCACGCCCATGCCGTGGTCGATAAACACACGGTGACCGATGCTGGCGCCGGGGTGGATTTCGATGCCGGTTAACCAGCGGGCCAAGTGCGAGCTAAAACGCGCCAACCAAAACAAGCGTTTTTGCCATAAAAAATGCGCCAATCGGTGCATCAATAAGGCGTGCACGCCAGGGTAGGTGGTGAGTATTTCCCAATGCGTTCTGGCCGCGGGGTCGCGCTGAAACACAATGGCAATGTCTTCTTTTATATGATCAAACATAGTCAGCCTTTTTTAATCTAATTTTGACGCCGATGCACGCTGATAAATTCTGGATAAACCCCAAACCGCTGGCATTAAGCCTGCAAACAGAGATAAGCTGGATGGGTTGGTATCTGCGTTTATCGGCGTCAAAATGGGTTTTGATCTGCTTTGGTTTTCTCTGTGTCTCTGTGGTGAATACGTTTTTAATATTTATCGTGTTTTTTCGGCGTCACGGTCAGCGTCAGTATGCCACGTAACAAGTTCACTTCTTCTTTTTCTAGGCGAATTCTGGCATAAATCCGCCGTAAGCGCTCCATGAGTTTTTTCGGTGCCTGCGGATTTAAATAGCCTATGTGCAGCAACGTTTCTTGCAAATGCTGGTAAAAGCCTTCCACGCTTTCTATGCTGGCATACACCGGCGGCGCATGCGGGCTGAGGTTGTCGGCTTGCAAGTTTTGTTTTTCCAGCGCGGCCATTCTTAGCTCATAGCACATGATTTGCACCGCCGCCGCCAGATTAAGCGACGAATAAGCCGGGTTGGCTTGTATCATGGCCAGCAACTGGCATAAATCCAGTTCGGCATTGGATAAGCCGCTCATCTCGGTGCCAAACACCAAGGCCACGGTTTGCGTGGACGCCACGTTAATGGCGGTGTGCGCCGCGCTTCTGACGTTGACCAATTCGTGCGACAAGCCGCGTTTGCGTGCGCTCATGCCTATGGCCAAGGCGCAACCTTCCAACGCTTGGGCCAAGGTATCGGTGACCACCGCCTGCTCCAGTAAATCCGCCGCGCCGGTGGCCAAAGCCGTAGCATGGGCGTCGGGAAAGCTGTCGGGTTGCACCAAATACAAGTGCTGCAAGCCCATGGTTTTCATGGCGCGCGCCGCCGAACCTATATTGCCTGGGTGGCTGGTTTGGCATAACACCACACGAAAATTGTGCAATGGGGCTAGGGCTGGGCTATCGATAGTGGCTGACATGAGGGGTACCGTAAAAACGTTAGTTTAGCACCGATGGCCTTAAAGGCGGCATGCCTTAGACGGGATAACGCTAATGGCTCAGGCGTTCTTGTTTGCGTTCGATTAAGCCGGCCGTCAGCTCTTTCATTTCCCAGAAAGGGATGGGGTTTTTGCTGTACAAACG
This sequence comes from Methylotenera sp., assembly GCA_005791685.1. GTDB lineage: Bacteria > Pseudomonadota > Gammaproteobacteria > Burkholderiales > Methylophilaceae > Methylotenera. The sequence continues at coordinate 4,424 of SXVG01000119.1, forward strand.
CACGCGCTTAGGCAGGCCGCCTTGGGCGGCGATGTCGTCGGCGTTAAAATCGGTGATGGCCACCATGCCCATGTCGCTAAACACATCGTTGCTGCGCAAGGCGTTGAGCATGGCCAGCCCATCCATCTGACTCAAATTCAGATCTGTGATCAGCAAATCAGGCACTTGCCTACTCATGGCTATCAAGGCTTCACAGGCATGGGCCATGATTTTTAATTCGACGGCTAAGCCCCAAGCCTTGATGGTCTGGCGGTAAAGCGCTTGCGTGGCCTCGTCGTGCTCGATGATCAGCACCTGCAGTTTAGCGTCGTCCACGCTGGGGTTTTTGTGGCTGTCTCTTTTGGCGGTCATGCGATTAAACGAGGCGCGGGTAATGCGTCTGTGGCCGCCTGGCGTTTTCCAACCTTCCAGTGCGCCTTGTTCTACCCAAAGTTGCACCGAGCGTATGGTCACCCCCAGCTCTTTAGCCACATCGCTGGTGGTCATTAAATCGAGTGCTTTGAGCGCAAGTTTTTGGGTGGCCATGGGCTGAATCTTGATCGTTTAAGGCGGGGTTTAAGCGTTGGTCGCTTAGTCGGCCAAGGGTTGATTGAGGCGATCTTTGAGCATTTTGCCGCTTCTAAAACAAGGGTAGGCCGTGGCTTTACGCTGAATTTGCTCGCCGGTTTTGGGGTTTCTAACGGTGCGCGCCGGCCTCGTTTTGCTGGCAAACGTGCCAAAGCCACGTATTTCAAATTTATTGCCCGCGCTTAAATGCTGGCCCATAAATTCGATGAGGTTATTGATGCACATCAAGCAATCCGCTTCCGATAAATAGGGGAAGCTTTTTTTGATGTTATTTACCAACTCAGATTTCGTCATGGCGGTTCCGGCTGCTAATGGGCTGCTACAAGTGGAGTGACTACTTGGTCACTGCTGCCAGAAACAGTTTGGCGTCCATGCATGGCGCTAAGTTTATGGCGTTAAATTATTGAAAATAAATATTATCAGAGATTTGGTTATTGTGTTTATCATCTTGATATCAGTTAATACTATTTATACAATTTATTTTCAAAATGTTTACAAATGGCAGACCGCCCAGCATTTTTGTAAAGCGCTTGGGTCTGGCAGGTGGTAGGTTAATTTAACAAATCGTATTAAAATGACGACTTTACCGTTCTTTAACCCACCAATTCAGTAAGCCGACCTAAGCCACTGTGCTTTAGTTGGCCTTGGTATAAGCCACAGATTCGAGACACTATGCATCCCATGCTATCCAACGCAGTGAAAGCTGCCCGCCGTGCCGGTAACATCATCACCCGCGCATCCGAGGACATCGGCTCCCTTAAAATTCAAACCAAAACCTATAACGACTTTGTCACCGAAGTGGACAAAGCGGCTGAGCAAGCCATCATAGACACCTTAAAAGAGCTTTATCCTACCCACGGCTTTTTGGGTGAGGAGAGCGGCGAGTCTAACATTCAGTCCGACTTCGTATGGATCATTGACCCCTTGGACGGCACCACCAATTTCTTACACGGCTTGCCACAATATTGCATCTCGATTGCCCTGCAAGAGCGCGGCGTCTTGACCCACGCAGTGATCTACGACCCTAACCGCAATGATCTTTTCACCGCCACCAAAGGCCGCGGCGCCTTTTTAAACGACAAGCGCATCCGCGTCACGCAGCGCAGCAAGTTGCAAGAATCCATCATCGGTAGCGGTTTCCCGTTCCGTGATTTCACCCATTTAGACACCTATTTGGCCATGCTTAAAGATATGATCAAAAAAACCACCGGCATCCGTCGCCCGGGTTCGGCGGCGCTGGACTTGGCTTACGTGGCGGTGGGCTGGTACGACGGTTTTTGGGAAATAGGCTTGTCCGCTTGGGACATTGCTGCCGGCGGCTTAATCGTGCAAGAAGCGGGCGGCATAGTAGGGGACTTTGAAGGCAACGAAGACTGGCTAAAAACAGGCAACATCGTCGCCGCCAACCCAAAAATATTTGGGCAAATGTTGCAAACCTTAGCGCCGCATTTAACCGCCGAGTTGAAAACGCAAAAGTCAGCTTAAGCCGTCGGGATAAATCCCGACCTGTCTGTGCTTACTGTCAAGCGAACTGGAATAAGGCGATGCAATCGCCTATATTATGTGGGGAAGCCATAAGCTGGCTTATCCCGACAAAGCCATCCTATCAAGTTGACCAAGTGCGGCTTGTACCACCTCTTTCGGGAAATAGCGAAGCTCGTCGGTATCCAGCGGATAATGTGGCAAATAGGTGCGAAGCAAATCCAACACCATGCTAGCTTGATTTATATCCCGCTGCTTCTTGACGGGCTCTCGATCGTAACGGTTCGATAGCCATACCTTATGTATCATAAACGCACGCGGGTCGGATACTGGCATCATGACAGGCATGCCTTTTGCCGAAACGACTACCGATTCAATGCGCGGCGAATTGGCTAACCACTCAAGATTGGCTATTTCAACTAAAGCCAAATCGTTTTCACTCAGTGGGGCAGGTTTAATCGACATCATGCCGCGGTCTTGGGTGATGAAGTCAACCATAAATCCATCGCGATTGATGGCGCGAAATTGGTCTGCACGGCTAACCTCAAATGTGCTGTCGACTTTTTTTAATAAACCCAATAAGCCATGGCCATGAAATTTTTTAGCTAAAATTGACACTTGCTTGCGTGCGTCAAACAACAAATCGACATCGCCTGAGGCCAGTAAATCCATTTTAAGCGCCACTGCCGCCATCGACTCGTAGGCATATAACGCATGGGTACCCACCACGCGTAGATCCGATAGCGCTTGAACTTGATCTAACTTTTGTAATATTTCAGCAATGACATGAGGCATGCGCCCCAATCGGGTGGCTTGATTAAGGCGAGCCTGAGACGTAAGCCTATCTTTGATGCCATCGTATTTAGCACGAGCAAGTTCCTTCCCGGCAAAAAACTCCCGATGTATACGCTCAGTTTCATCCGACCTCGGCCCCAGCGATCGGCCGTGGCCAGCATGATCGCTCAAGCGCACTAAGTAATCACGGCCCTTGACGGTTTTCCAATACATGCCAAAGCGGTAATCTTCATGGCGCCACATCGCCTCGCGCCAAGCATGGTATAGCTGATCCGATTCGACCAAAAACAACCTCTGCTGATCTGATAATGGCTTCATAGGTTTCCATTGGAAATGTTAAAAATCATAATTTACATGGAAGTTGTATATTATTCAACAATTTAAATATAGTGTAAAAGTGAATTTTATGGCTGGGATAAGCAAGGTTTGGTTTAAGTTGATGGAAAGTTAAGATGATTTAATCCCAGGGGTTGATGACAGTCACGCCATAGGCAGGCTTAACTTAATTGAATGATTTGATTTAACAGCGCGCAAACTTGCATGAAAGCAGTGGCCTGCAATTGGCCCATGGGGTGTGGTTTTGCATCACGCACGCGCCAATCAAATGACTTTGGTTGATGGCAAAGAACATAGCTATTTTTACCTGCTTGCTTGCCTGAGGCTTGCCCCGTGGTTACAGCAAAAGGATTGCTGGCATTGTATGCTGCTGTCGTCATGGGCAATCCAATGACCAGCGAAGTTTTATCATTAAAGTTGCGCGGCGATAGCACC
>SXVG01000120.1 GCA_005791685.1 Methylotenera sp.
ACGGAGCATCGCGGGAAATATCCCAATCGTTCAAACCATTTTCAAACCACTCCGACATTTTATTGGCAGCTTCGCCTTGCAAGGTGCCAGAACGGGTCCACTCTTTTAAAAAATCGGCACACTCGGATAATTTAAAAAAGTAATGTTCGGTCTCCTTGCGCACAGGCGTAGCACCGGACACGGCAGAATAGGCATTGATCAATTCGGTCGGGTTGTAAGTGGCACCACACACCTCACAGGAATCGCCGTACTGATCTTTGGCGTGGCATTTTGGGCACTCGCCTTTAATAAAGCGATCCGGCAAAAACATCTTTTTAAGTGGGTCATAAAACTGCTCTATGACTTTACTGGCTATTTTCCCCGCGTCTTTAAGCGCCAGGTAGATGCTTTGCGACAAGGCCTTGTTTTCCGGCGCGTTGGTCGAATAATAATGATCGAATGCCACCAAAAATTCATTGAAATCAGCGCTGTGCTCTTGGTGCACGTTGGCAATCAAGGCTTCCGGCGTGATGCCTTCCTTTTCTGCGCGCAACATGATGGGCGTGCCATGGGTGTCATCGGCACAAACGTAATGCACGCTATGCCCTTGCATTTTTTGAAAACGCACCCAAATATCGGTTTGTATGTATTCAACCAAATGGCCTAGATGTATACTGCCATTGGCATACGGCAATGCTGAGGTGACAAGAATTTTGCGTGGGGTGTTGACAGTGGCCATGAGATAAATGGATCTATTTAGCGAAAACGTTATTCTAGCAAATGCGCCCCGCTTAACCCAGCGCTGATTGAGGATTTTATTGACTTGGCCTCAACCCGTGGCAAACATGGCCATTTTTGCACAAAACACCCTAGCCCATAAGACTATCGGTTAAAATACCCTATCTTTTTACTCAAGTTATTTAATTTAATACCAACAGGAATTCCACGCATGGCCGTTACCGAACTACTCATCCAAAGCACATTAAAAGTCTGCCTAGACCCGAATACCGGCAAAGACTTTGTCAGCAGCAAATCGGCCAGAAACATCAAAATTGACGGCACCGAGGTCAGCTTGGACATCGTGCTAGGCTACCCAGCGAAATCGGTCATGGCGGATGTGCAAGAGTTGGTAAAAACCACCTTGCAAGCCCTGCCTGGCGTAAGCAAAGTCACCGTCAACATAGGCAGTCGCATCGTTGCGCACAAAGCCCAGCAAGGCGTCACCTTGCTACCCAATGTCAAAAACATCATCGCCGTCGCTTCTGGCAAAGGCGGCGTAGGCAAATCCACCACTTCAGTCAACTTAGCCTTAGCCTTGGCCGCCGAGGGCGCAACGGTGGGTTTATTGGATGCCGACATCTATGGCCCCAGTCAGCCGCAAATGTTGGGTATCAGCGGCCGCCCCGAGAGCAGCGACGGCAAAAGCATGGATCCCATGCTGGCACATGGCATACAAGCCATGTCCATAGGCTTTTTAATCGACAATGACACCCCCATGGTTTGGCGTGGTCCCATGGTGACCGGGGCCTTGGAGCAATTGTTGCGCGACACGAAATGGCGCGACTTGGATTACCTGATCATCGATTTGCCACCGGGCACCGGCGACATACAACTGACACTGGCGCAAAAAATACCGGTCACCGGCGCCATCATCGTCACCACCCCACAAGACATCGCCTTACTGGATGCGCGCAAAGGCTTAAAAATGTTTGAAAAAGTCAGCATTCCTATCTTGGGCATCGTTGAAAACATGAGCACCCACATCTGCTCGCAATGCGGGCACGAAGAAGCCATTTTCGGTAGCGGCGGCGGCGCCTTGATGTGTCAAGACTACCAGGTCGATTTATTAGGCAGCCTACCCTTGGACATAGGCATACGCCAACAATCCGATAGCGGAAAACCGTCGGTCGTGGCCGACCCGAATGGCCCCATCGCCGCTATTTATAAAAAAATAGCCCGCGCAGCAGCCATTAAAATAGCCAACAGCAGCCTAGATCACAGCACAAAATTCCCTAACATCGTCATCCAAAACAGCTAAGTCAAGGAACAAACCATGACAGGTAAAAAACACCCCATCGCTGAAAAACTATTGGGTTCTTCTTACGAGAACATGGATGCCCGCACGCAAAAAGTCGCACGCCACATCACCGATCGCAAACACATTTCCATAGACCCGTCCAAAGCCATGGACAACAACATCAGCCTGGGCCAGCGAGCGGCCGATGCGGTGGCCAAATTTGGCGGCTCGTGGACTTTTATAGGCTTGTTTGCGATTACCCTCATTTGCTGGGTCGTACTCAACTCCTTTTTGCTGGTTAACTACGACAAGAGCTTTGATCCCTACCCCTACATCTTATTAAATTTATTCCTATCCATGCTCGCCTCCATACAAGCGCCGATTATCTTGATGTCGCAAAACAGGCAGGGTGAAAAAGACCGCTTAAACGCTGACCACGACTACGAAGTCAACCTGAAAGCCGAACTGGAAATCATGTTGCTGAACGAAAAAATGGATACCTTGCGTGAAGGTCAGTGGGCGGAACTCATCGCCATACAGAAAGAACAATTACGCCTACTTGGCGCATTGCTAGAGAAAAATAAAAGTTAAGTCTTTAGTATAAATCCACTTCGTAAGCGTACACATCCACCCCATTGGCCGAGCGAATCAATGTGGCCGGAATGGCCACACCACTGCGCCAATCGTTTACCGCTTGCTGCTTGCCTGCCCCGGTTACGATGAAAATCACCTCCAGACTACGGTTTAATCGGTGTTGACTGATGCTGATGCGTTCTGCTGGCGGCTTAGGCGAATTAAACACCGGCACCGCATCCGCGCTATTATCCAGCGCATGCCCGGGGAATAAGGAAGCGGTATGCCCGTCCTCGCCCAAGCCCAACAACAGCAAGTCAAAATCAGCGCACGCTTGCAAGGTTTGAGCATAAGCGCCAGCCCCAAGCTGCGGGCCCAATTCGGCCGGGATGTGATGAATTTGACTGGCTGGGATAAGCACATGGTCAAGCAGCACCTGCTGCACCATCAAGCTATTCCGATCTTCGTGATCAGGGCTTAAACAGCGCTCATCGCCGTGATACACATGCCATTTAGACCAATCCATATTGCGCTCACGCAATAATCGGTAGATGGCACGCGGCGTATTACCCCCGGCCAACACAATGGAAAACCGACCGCGCTGCGCAATCGCCCGCTGCGCACTCAAGGCAATGGCATCGCACACCGCGTGGCGTAAACCATCGATGCTGTCATAGTGTTTCCAGCGCGTGTTTTTGTCTTGCATTTTCATTCCAGGGCACAGCAAAAAAAGTTAGGCGGAATTTGACACTAAATTGCCAAGATTGTCATGCTTTTTTACATTTTTTACATCAAAACACTGTATGAATAGGCCTGCTTGCTTTATCATATGCGGCTATTCTAAATCGCTATTATCAGGACTAAAAATGTTAATTAAAGACAGTGAAGTTGTAGACCTCAAGACCCCAACCGGTGAAATGCGCGCGCATATTTTTCGCCCTGCTGCACCAGGCAACTACCCTGGCATTTTAATGTTTTCTGAAATTTTTCAAGTGACCGCGCCGATACGTCGTACCGCCGCCATGTTGGCTGGCCACGGCTTTATCGTTGCCTGCCCTGAAATCTACCACGAACTAGAACCCGCTGGCACCGTCATTCCTTACGACGAAGAAGGCACCACCCGTGGCAACGCCCATAAAATCACCAAAGAAGTGCACGCTTACGACAGCGATGCGCGCGCCGTGCTGGACTATTTAAAATCGCGTGACGATTGCACCGGCCGCTTAGGCGTCATGGGCATATGCGTAGGCGGCCATCTGGCCTTCCGCGCCGCCATGAATCCTGGCGTACTAGCCGCCGTCTGCTTCTATGCTACCGACATCCACAAAAAAGCCTTAGGCTTAGGTAAAAACGACAACTCCTTAGAGCGCGCCGGCGAAATTAAAGGCGAACTGCTGCACATCTGGGGACGCCAAGACCCACACGTGCCATTAGAAGGTCGCAACTTGGTGAAAGCCCGCTTAGACGAAGTCGGCACCCGTTACACATGGCATGAATTCAATGGTCAACACGCGTTCATGCGCGATGAAGGTCACCGCTACGACCCCGCCTTGTCACGTTTGAGCTGGGATTTACTGCTAGAACTATTCCACCGTCGCTTAGGCTGGGGGGACTTGGACATGGACACAGACGGTGCGCCAGCAGAAAGTCGCCATTAATAGCGCGGTCACCGCTTTATAGAAAAGCCCGATAAATAAAACCGTTGGCTGACTGCGCGCTTTAAGTCGCAATCAGCCAAACCAATCGCTAACTTAAGGTTTACCATGGTAAAAAAAATTGATCCTTGCACGCTGGTCTTGTTCGGTGCCAGTGGCAACTTATCCCGCGTTAAATTGATGCCAGGCTTATTCCGCTTGGATGCGGCAGGTCGCCTGCCTGAGCACATGGCCATCCTGTCTGTAGGTCGCAGTGAAGTCACACGCGAGGCTTGGCAAGCGGACATCAAAAAGATGTTGGACACGAAATTCAAGAACGGCTACGACCAAACGGTTTTTGCGCGTTTTATGGCCCGCCAGCACTACCACGCCAACCCACCGACCGATGCCGATGCTTTCAATAAAATGAAAGCCACTTTAAGCAACGCACAAATTTTCCCACAAAATCTGGCCTACTTTTTATCGGTGCGCCCTACCGACTTTGCCCCCATCGTGGAGCAACTGTCCGAGGTCGGTTTGTTGGAGGAAAGCCAATACTGGCGTCGCGTTTTGATAGAAAAACCGTTCGGCACCGACTTGCCTTCTGCGCAAGCCTTGCAAGCGTCCATCACCCAGCACCTAAAAGAAAGTCAAATCTACCGCATCGACCATTATTTAGGTAAATCGGCTTTGCAAAACATCATGCTAACGCGTTTTGCCAACACGATGTTTGAGCCACTTTGGAACAATCAGTACATAGACCACGTGCAAATCACCAACAACGAGATTTTAGGCGTAGGCGATCGCACCGAGTTTTACAACAACACCGGCGCCCTACGTGACATGGTGCAAAGCCACTTGCTGCAAACCTTGGCCTTGGTGGCCATGGAAAAACCGCAAGACTTGTCGCCTGACAGCATACGTGCTGAAAAAATCAAGCTCTTAGAAGCCATACGGCCATTGCCTGTAGCTGATTTAGCCAAACACGCTTTCCGTGCCCAATACGCGGCCGGTCGGGTCTGCGTAGCCGATGGCCACGGTGAAAACGTCAGCGGCTACTTAGACGAACTGGCCAAAGAAGGCGTTAAAGCCAGCGTTACCGAGACCTACGCGGCATTGAAACTGTTCGTAGACAACCCCCGTTGGCAAGGCGTACCGTTTTACGTGCGCACCGCTAAGCGCATGCACGAAGGCAACACCGCGGTGTCCATACGCTTCAAAAAAGCCCCCATGCAATTGGTTGATGACCAACAGCAAAACTGGCTGACCCTCAATATACAACCCCGTGAATGCATCAAGCTGGAAATTGAATCCAAGATTCCAGGCTTGGACATTGCCACCCGCACCTTAAGCATAGACGCACCACAACGTCAGGCTGGCGACGAAAGCATAGACTCCTATGAGTCCTTGCTGCTCAATTTAATGGAAGGCGACCCATCGCTGTACTTACACATCAGCGAAGTGGAAGCCCAATGGCGTTTAATAGACCCCATCGTAAAAGCTTGGGCGGAAGACCAATCGACCGTGCATCAATACCCAGCGGGCAGCCGTGACCCAGAGGCATCTGCCGTTATTTTTGAGTCCACCGATCAGTTCTGGCGCTACAGCATAGAATTAGGTGGCGATAAGCACTAAAAAATTATAACGACGGACAAATTTATTGTTATTATTTGCACTGACTAAAGTCGGGCTAAAAGCGGAGTTAGTAACTCCGCTTTTTTATCTTACCACCCATAAAAAGCAGCCACTATGAGCATAAAATCAGACAAATGGATACGCCGCATGGCGGAGCAACACGGCATGATAGAGCCGTTTGAAGCTAAGCAAGTGAAACAGAATGCGCAGGGCGAGCGCCTGGTCTCGTACGGCACCTCTAGCTACGGCTACGATATCAGGTGCAGCAAAGAATTTAAGCTGTTTACCAACATCAACAGCACCATTGTTGACCCTAAGAATTTTGACCCCAACTCCTTTGTTGAGGTGAATGCCGATTACTGCATCATTCCGCCCAACTCGTTTGCCTTGGCACGCACGGTGGAATA
>SXVG01000121.1 GCA_005791685.1 Methylotenera sp.
GCGACGGGGTGCTTGCCCATGCAGGCAATCAGCAATAGCAAGGCGGCTAGACCGGCCAATAGGTTGCTGAGTTTAAAGGGGGCGACGTCGCGGCGGGCGGGTTTTTGTTTTTCCATGGCATTCAATACGGCGTGCACATTATCCCCGGCCACGTAAGTGCCACCGATTTCTTTGGCCACGCTCTGCAAATAGGCGCTGTCCAGTTTAGAAATAAACCTGTCGTGGCTGCCCGCCACGTTGTCATCGCGCGTGCCTAAGGTGGATTCGGAGATTTGCGCAATGCCGGGTTGCAAGGCAAAGCTGTCGTTAGACCAATAGCCGATTAACTGATTTTTTTCGGTCAATTTAGGGATGGCCGTGCCTTTTTCCGAGCCCACGCCGACCAATACCCAACCGTCTGCCCCTTGAAAATTGGTCAAGTCTTTGGTGTTAAATGCGTGCAATTTAGGTGCTTCTTCGCCATCGCTGATGAGCACCACTTGCGCCGGCTCAGGGAAGCCGCGCACGGCCCGGGCGATGCTGTACAAGCTTTCACGCACGCGGCTGTTGCCAGACCAAGCGTTGCGCCAATCCAGGTGGTCTATGGCGTCTTGTATGGCGGCAAAGTTTGCACACACCTCTATGGGCGTGTAGAGGGCGGCCACACTGTTGCCGGCAAACAAGCCTATGCTCACTTTGGTGTCGCAAGGCAAGGATGCCACGGTTTCGCGCATCAATTGCTGGGTGTAGGCCAAACGCGAGACCGGTTTGCCGTGCAGGCGCATATCCACGGCATTCATGCTTTGGGAAATGTCGGCCACCAGAAAGTAGCTGTAGATATTGTGCTTAAGCGGGATGCTAGGCTCAAACAAGGCCAGCACCAATAGCAGCAGGGCGCTGCTGAGTAAGGCGCTGTCACGGTTGTTTTTAAGGGCGTTAAACAGTTTTTTCACGGCAAGCCATTCGGAATGTTGCCCATAATCAGGCCGGGAGAATCGGATTCACCCACGCCCGGGGTGGGGGTTTCGGGCAGCAAGGTAATGACCCTGTCCATATTGCGCCGCGTACCCCAATGGCTGTTGTCTTGTTTTAGCGCTTGTTTGTAAGAGCTGTGCGCTTGCATGAGCAAGTACTCCACCTCATCACGGATTTGCGGATCGTTGCCACCACCGACTTGCAGCGCCTTTAAGAAAAATAGATTGCCTATATTGTGTTGCACCGCCGCGCGTTGGCTGGCCGTGCCGGCTTGCGTTAACTGGGAGAACAGCAAGGTGGATTCTTTGTAACGCTCACTTTTGGCTAACCAGTAGGCGGTCGCGTATTTGGCTTCTATGCTTTGCTGGTCGGTTTGCGGGTTTTTACCGGTGCTGACGGCACGGTTAAAAGCATTAATCTGGCGAATGCGTTGGATTTCGTAGGCTATTGCGACGGTAGCCAGTGTGGCTAATAGGGTTAGCCATAAGGTCAATTGTTTGGCGCGGATGGCAGGGGGGTGCAGGCTCATGATTTTGTGTTCCAGGTTCTAAGCTCTAAGTATTTGACGCTAAGCAGCAGGGCTATCATTAGCGCGGCCAGGGCATAACAAAGTTGCGTGTAGTCATGGCCGGGAATTTTTTGCAGGTATTTAATCGGTTTTTTTTCTTTTTGGTTGATGTCGGCGATGGCGGCGGCCAATGATTTAGGGTCTTCTGCCTCGTAGGCATGAAAAGGCGTGCGCAGCAATTTGAAGTAATAATAAAGCTCCACTTCCGAGGGCAAGGCTTCTTCGTAATGTTCTTGGTATTTTGCGTCAAAAATGCTGACCCCAAAGGGTTGGCGTAACACCACCCAGTACAGGGACAAATGGTAGCGTTCTAGCCAGTCACGTAATTTTTGTTGCACTTCCGCGCTGACCCGACCGGCGCCGTCTGAAATGAGAATAATCGCTCTGGAACCCGAATCGGGTACCTGTTCAAATAAACTGACGGCGCTGGTCAAGCCGCCGCCGATATTGGTTTGAAACAAAGAGTTGCCGGCCGTGGCTTTAATCGCCGCCAGCACCGCCTCGCGGCTTTCCGTTAAGGGTAAGACATGCATGGCCGAGTTGCTGAAGGTCACCACTCCTATCATGTCGTTTTGACGCTTGCTGACAAACTCTGTCATCAACCTAGCCGCCGCCACCGATTTGGTCTCGCCGACCCGGCCTTCCGAGGTGCCGCCAGCAAACGGGTCATCCATGCTGGCGCTTCTGTCTATGACCATGCCGATTTGTGCGCCCACGCCTAGGCGTTGTATTTTTTGCTCCAGGCTGTGTGGGCCAGCCAAGCCTAGAATGATGCAAAACAGGCTGAGGGCGGCCAGTATTTTCAGCAACAGGCCGATGAGATTGGACAGGGGGTCGCTGGGCAACATGGCCAGCCAAGAGTAACTGCGGCTATTGGCCCGTTCCAGCAAAATCGGCAGCAGGGCTAAAGGCAATAACCATAACAGCCATGGGTGGACAAAGGCCATTAGCGACTCGCTTTGTTGTGGATGTTGGGCCGCAATCCGCGCTCGCAATCCCTAAGCTGGCGACAGAAGCGTTGTAGCCAACGTTTGGGGCTGAGGCCTAAGTGGGTTAAGGCGACAGGCGCAAAAAATACCTGGCCAGACAGGCTAAAAAAGCGCTCTATTTCTTGTTCTAATGGGGCGTAAGCGGGTTTTTCTTGTAAAAAGGCCGCCAAGTTGCTGCGAAACAGTACCTGGCCGGCGCTTTTGTTTAAGGCGGCGTGCACACGCGTGGCGGCTTGCAATACCCCATCCTCGTTGTCCGGCATTTTTCGTATGTCGCGGTAGGCCTTGGCAAATGGCGCGCCCATTCTGGGTAGCCAAGCGTTGACGCCTAAGACGTAGAGCAGGCCCAGCAAGGACAAGCTTAATACGCCTATGGCCCAGCCTAAGCGCCAAGTGTCTGGGCCAGCATCCAAATGCAGCGGCCCTACCAAGGGGCTCATCTCCTCTTTAAGGTTAACCGCGCCGAACACCGACAAGGGCGAAATGCGGAAAGCAAAGGCGGGGACGCGGTATTGCACGATTTCTTTGCTGTCGGTATGGCGCAGCCTAATGATTTCTGCTCTTAACACGGCCGGCTTGGCCAACTTGCCGGTGCTAAAGATTTGGTAACGTAGCTGCAACACATGCTGCACGCTGTCGCTCATGGCGCTTTCTTCATGCTTAATTTTGACCAGCTCTATGCCGGAAATCTGGCCGCGATAGCGGTGCTCATAGCCCACTATGGGCAAAGACTCTAGCACCAATTCATAAGGCTTTTTAATGGTGAGCGTGATGGTTCTGTCCAGCACATCGCCCACCACGTAGCCGGCATCGCGGCTAGGATTTTCTTGTTTGAGGCTGACGTATTGGCCATCCACGTCCGGCAAGACGAGGTCGGCATGGGCAGTTTGGGCGGCCAAGATTAAGGTAAAAATGGCTAATATAAAGGGTCTTAGCATAGATGAACTCGTCGGTTTAAGCGGCCACGTATTGGTGGAAATAGTCGGTTAATAGGTCAGCATCAAAGCGATTTTCCACAAAGAAGGGCTGCATGTCGTAGCGGGAAAATACGTTTTGAATGGCCAGGCGGCGTTCGGCAAA
>SXVG01000122.1 GCA_005791685.1 Methylotenera sp.
ACAGAAGCGCGCCATAGCGGTGAAAGATGGTAGCCATAGCCAATACCGCCAGTCGTGTGCTTGCCATACTGAGAATTGCTGTCTAGTCTCAAGCTAGCCTGAACCGAATGCTGGTCAGCGTCAGCCACGTAGCTCGCTAAATAAGCATTGTTATCGCGCATTTTTACGGTGTAATTGACGCTGCTGCTGACTTGTTGCTCCAGTCGGTCATAAGCCAGTGCCAACGTACCAACGGGCAAACTTAAATCGTTCTGCCATGTGTATTGATTTTGTTCTGTTGTGTATAGAGAAACGCTGCTAGCAGATTCGTGGTAATCATAATCATCCATCCCTTTGCCTAGCTTGAGTGTGCTGCGCCAAAAATCCGTTAATTGATTTGTACTGGTCAGTGCATAGCTTTCTATGCTGCTTTTCGTAAAGGCGGCGAAGTCGGTGCGACTGTTGATGTCAGAGTCGCTATTTCCTTTGCTGCCAAAATACTGCAGTTTTAGCGCTTGTCCAAGGGAGAATGTGTGGTCAATGAAAGCTGAAACGCCTAAATTACGGTAGCCGTCCCTATCCCAACTAATGGATCTCGTGTTTGTAGGCAAGAAGCGTATCGCAGAGTAGCCATCCGAGACCAATTTGTTGACATTGATGCCGTAATGAGTGTCTCCAGTGGCCGCACTAAAGCCAGCTTCTGCTGTTCTGGTGTCATAGCTGGCAAGCCCAAGCGCGGCATGAATTAATGGTTTATCGGAAGCGCCTTTTTTGGTGAAAATTTGAATGACGCCCCCAATGGCATCTGCGCCATATAAGCTGGAGGCAGGTCCACGTAGAATTTCAATTTTTTCAATTTGCGCAAGGGGTATGTGTTGCAATGCGGTGGTGCCTTTAGTGGCTGAGTTAATGCGTAACCCATCTACCAGTACAACAATATGATCAGCATTGGTGCCGCGAAGATATATGTCAGAGTCTGTGCCTGCACCACCACTGCTGTTAATTTGCACGCCCGCTTGATATTTTAATAAATCGACAATAGAGCCAGCGCCAACGCGTTCTATGGCCTCTCGATCAATCACGGTCACATCGCCTATGATGCTTGCATGCGATTGGTTTATGCGCGATGCGGTAATGACCACATCGTCTAGGATTCTATCTTCGGCAGCAAAGGCGTTGCTTGAAAACGCCAAGCCCAAGAGGCTGGCAAGGATGGATTTATTCATGGTAATTCCCTAAATGACATGCTACCCCGCATGTGAATTTTTTTAAAAACTAGGGAATCGTTAGAGGATAGAATAAAAAAAGAAAGCGCGGTCAACTTATATCGACGCTATTAGCGCAGCCTTTGTTTACCGTCACCCCGCGGTATTTCCTAGCGTGCCTCAGAATGAGGCATTGTCTTTAGGCCGGTCTCCGGGCTGGTGAGCGTTGGGTTTTAAACCCAGTGTTTTGCGCCTTCCCAAGTGTTGCCTTTTTCTAAGGCGCGACTCAGTGGCGTGTTGCAAAACTATTTGAATAAATCAAAAGCTCACTTACCGTTGCGGGGGCAGCATAGGCATTGTTTTTTTAAAACGCACCTATTTCCCAGTTTCACCTTGTTTGCAGAAAAACAAACAGGGCACCTATCAACAGGCAAGACTATAACCGCAAATTTATAGTTAGTGCTTGCTAACTTAAATGCAGCGCTGGCTACAACATGCGGTATTACTTTGAAAATATATTCTTACGTATTGACTGTAATCATTTTTTTCAATTATAGTGAACGCATGGATGCCGATTTAAAAGCGCTGGAAAAAAAATTAACGAACTTGGTTTCGTTGTGCAGTGATTTGCGCAATGAGAATGCGCAGTTACGCTTGGACTTAACTGCGAGTAAAAGCGATGCGCTGGCATTGCAGGCGAATATGGCTGAAGCTGGTGAGCGGATTGTAGCCTTGATGGAGACGCTGCCTTAAGGCGGCGAGGGTCAGTCAATATGAGTCAAAGTAAAGCAGTCGATGTCAGCATCATGGGACGCGATTTCACGGTGGCTTGCACCGATGAAGAGCGTCCAGGCTTAATTAATGCGGTCAATTTCCTAGATAAGAAAATGCGCGATATTCGTGACGGTGGAAAAATCATAGGCGTGGAGCGCATCGCTATTATGGCCGCCTTGAATTTAGCGCACGAACTACTCAACACCAAAAGCGGTGACGTGGATGTCGGTGATATCAAACGTAGAATTAGCCAAATGCAAGATCAGATTGATCAAGTTTGCGCCAGTAAATAATCCCAGTTTAAAGTTAAATGTAGCGTAAAATTCCTTTCCGGTTTTCCTTAAAAGGCAGCAAAGTTTTAAGGAAAAACCTCAAGTAAAATTCACAGTTTTAAAGTTTGTTCTCTGCGGTGCGGTTTAGGCTAATAATTCCTTGAACTAGTCTATAGCATCGGTTTTGGTCATTCGAGTGTTGTGCGCGCGCCCTAAATTGACGTTGCTTTTAAGCGCGTTTTGTTGGGTGTACCTAATGCATTCTAGGCTGTTACCACTTGAGCCTTTTTGGTTCAGGATGCTGGCTTAGGCTTATATCCGTAGAGAACTTCCTCAAGCTTAATCCGCAAACAATTTAAGGAAGCCCCATGCGTTATTGGCTAATGAAGTCTGAGCCCGGCGATGTATCGATTGATGATTTGGCTGGCTTTCCCAATCAAACGGTGGATTGGTATGGGGTGCGTAATTATCAGGCGCGTAATTTTATGCGCGATCAAATGCGGGTGGGGGATGGGGTGTTTTTTTACCATTCCAATTGCGAGCTGCCTGGCATAGCTGGCATTGCTAGGGTCAGCAGTTTGGCTTACCCAGATCGTTTGCAATTCATTAAGGGGCATAAGTATTACGATGCCAAAGCCACGCCAGAGACACCACGTTGGTTAAACGTCGACGTGCAATTGGTGAAAAAGACCAGGCTGTTGAGTTTGCAAGAATTGCGCACCTACCCAGAGCTGGCCAGCATGCGCATATTGCAACGTGGTAACCGTTTGTCCATTACGCCGGTAGACCCTAGAGAGTGGGCGTTTATTTTAGAGAAATTAAAGGCGTAAAAAAGCCCCAAGGGGGTGCACCTTGGGGCGTTCGCGCGCATGGCTTTAAAACTATTTAATGGCTGTGTCTAAGCTGCCCATGCTTTTTGGGTAAGTCACCACGCCCCAAGGCAGTTTTTTGTTTTCAATTTGTTTCGTCACTTCCAGCTTTTCTGTGTCTATGACAAAAATGGCATCGGATTTACCGCAGGCCAATAAAATTTCTTTGTCGTCCGGGGTAAAACTAAAGTGCCAGCAACGGTTGCCGGTCGGGATGTCTTTAATTTTTTCGTAGCTCTTAGCGTCAAATACTTGCAAGGTTTTGGCTTTATTGGCCGCCACAAAAATGCGCTCACCTTTACGGTCGTAGGCGATGCCATAGGGCGTGTCACCGGTATCCACGGTACGCAATACCTTGAATTTTTTGTCCATGACCAAAAACCGGTTGCCGTATTCTAGCGTGGCTAAATAGGTTTTACCGTCGGGCGAGACTTTGATGCCGCGTGGCCTATCACCGTACTCGTGGGTTTGGATGGTTTTTAACAATTTGCCGCTTTTCATGCTGTGCACGGTGACGGTGTTGTCGGCTTCATTGGTCACGATGAGTTGCTTGCCGTCTTTGCTAAATTCTATGCCTTCGGTTTCGGGGCCGCCGGTAATTTCACGGACCTTTTTGCCTAATTTCAAATCGATAATGCCTATGCGTGCCGGTTCTTTGTCCTCATCTTCTTCATCTGCTTTGGCGGCGGCTAGGGCCTCGGCTGAGCCAGGCGCAGGCGGTGGGCCACCTTTGGCGCTGGGCTCGTAAGAGACAAAGGCATACTTGCCTTTAATGCGGACGAATTCAGGATTTTGGCCTACCTTAACTTGACTTAACACTTGCTGACTGGCGGTGTCAATAATGGACACACTGCCATTTTCGCGGGTGGCCACGACCAATAATTTGCCATCGTCTGTTACGGCTATACCACGGGGCCCATCGCCTTGTACGTCTATGTCTGCCGTTGCGCTTAAGGTGTTTAAGTCTATGACCGTGACGCCACCATTTTGATTGGACACGTAAGCTTTGCCCCTGTCATCGGCGTGCGCATTCATGGCGATGGCCATGCTGACTGCGGTGGTGACAAGGAAGTGGCTTAATTTCATGGGGGGGTTCTCCTGGGAATGTTGAGGGTGTCGTTGGTCTGTGTAGCTAGACGTTAGGTTCAATGTGCCGTTGTCTTTAGGCTAGAAAGAGTTGGTAGGCTGGGTTGTGCGTTTCATCCCAATAAGGGTAGCCTAAGTCTGCTAAAAATGTGTTGAATGCCGCCATGTCCGACGGTGGCACTTGCATGCCTACCAATACGCGGCCAAAGTCTGCGCCGTGGTTGCGGTAGTGGAATAGGCTGATGTTCCAATCGTGGCCCATGCTGTCTAAAAACTTCATTAAGGCCCCGGGTTTTTCTGGGAATTCAAACCTAAACACCACTTCGTTTCTAGCTTGTGGGGCATGGCCGCCGACCAAATGCCGCAAATGCAGCTTAGCCATTTCGTTATCGCTTAAGTCTAAAGTGGGCAGGCCTTGTGCTTGCAAATCGGCGACCAATTTAGCCGATTCTGCTGGGTCAGCGATGGCTACCCCAACAAAGATGTGGGCGAATTTTGGGTCCGAATAGCGGTAATTAAATTCGGTGATGTTGCGATCACCGAGTAGGCGGCAAAAGGTTTTAAAGGCACCGGCTTGTTCTGGGATGGTCACGGCCAATACCGCTTCGCGTTTTTCACCGAGTTCAGCACGTTCAGCAATGAAGCGTAAACGGTCAAAATTCATGTTGGCGCCGGAGGCGATGCCTATCAAGGTTTTGTCGCTGAGCCCATGTCGCTGCGCGTATTCTTTAAGGCCGGCGATGGCTAGCGCGCCAGCGGGTTCTAGAATGCTGCGGGTGTCTTCAAACACGTCTTTGATGGCGGCGCATATCGCGTCGTTATCCACCACCATCATTTCATCGACGCATTGCTGGGCCAAGGCAAAGGTGTGTACACCGACTTGCTTCACCGCGGCGCCATCGGCAAATAAGCCCACTTGCTCTAGCATGACGCGTTTGCCCTGCTTGAGCGATTCGGTCATGGCTTCGGCATCTTTGGCTTCCACGCCTATGACTTTAATTTCCGGCCGCAGGGCTTTTACGTAAGCGGCAATGCCAGCTAGCAAACCGCCGCCACCGACGCCGCAAAATATCGCTTCGATCGGTTCTGGATGCGCGTTGAGGATTTCCATGGCGATGGTGCCTTGGCCAGCGATGACTTCCGGGTCATCGTAGGGGTGCACAAAAGTGAGGTTTTCGGATTTTTCTAATTCCAAGGCTTTCACGTAGGCATCGGAATAGCTGTCACCAAATAACACCACTTCGGCGCCGCGGGCTTTAACCGCATTGACTTTAATGGCGGGGGTGGTGGTGGGCATAACGATGGTGGCGCGGCATTTTAGTTTTTTTGCGGCCAGTGCTACGCCTTGTGCATGGTTGCCGGCAGAGGCGGCGATGACGCCACGCTTGAGCACGTCGCTGGGAAGGCTGGCCATTTTGTTGTAAGCGCCACGCAACTTAAAGGAGAACACCGCTTGCATGTCTTCGCGTTTGAGCAGCACTCGGTTGTGGATGCGCGCCGATAAATTGGGCTGAAATTCCAGCGGCGTTTTTTTCGCCACATCGTACACCTGAGAGTGTTCTATTTTTTGTTTGTAATCAATGCTCATGGGCTATTTTTAAATGGTGCTTGTTTTTAAATCAATGGCCGCAGTGTATTATGTCGGATTGTTTTTATTATAAAGAATTTGCAGAGGATATACTTAAAATGGCTTACACCCAAGACGAATTAAAGCAACAAGTGGCCAAGGCTGCCGTGGAATATGTAAAAGGCGGCATCATAGGCGTGGGCACAGGCTCAACCGCTAACTTCTTTATTGAAGAGTTGGCCAAGGTCAAACATAAAATTGATGGCGCGGTAGCAAGCTCAGAAGCCACGGCGCAACGTTTACGCGGTCATGGCATAGAAGTGTTTGATTTAAACAGCGTGGATGGCATGGAAATCTACGTAGACGGCGCCGATGAAATTACCGAACACATGCACATGTTAAAAGGCGGTGGCGGGGCCTTAACCCGTGAAAAAATCGTCGCGGCTTGCGCCAAAACCTTTATCTGCATCTGCGATGAAAGCAAATACGTGCCGGTATTGGGCAAATTTCCGCTACCGGTAGAAGTCTTACCCATGGCCAAAAGTTACGTGGCGCGCGAGTTGGTCAAATTAGGCGGTCAACCGGCTTTGCGTAATTTCACCACCGACAACGGCAACGTGATTATCGACGTGCACGGTTTGAGCATCAGTGACCCGGTCGCCATGGAAGCCAAGATTAACCAAATCGTTGGCGTAGTCACCAACGGTTTATTTGCCGCGCGGCCAGCCAATGTGTTGTTATTGGCCACCGCTGAAGGCGTTAAAACCATCAAGAAATAAGGGGCTGGTTTAGCTAATAAAAAAGCGCTGTTCAGCGCTTTTTTATTGCCAGTTGATTTAGTTTACTGCGGCACGTAGCCGCTGGCGGTGTCGGCACCTTCACCAAAGAAATATTTTTCCGTTTGTTCGCTTAAGTATTTGCGTGCGGAGGGGTCGGCCAAGCTCAAGCGATTTTCGTTGACCAGCATGGTTTGTTGTTTGAGCCAAGCGGCCCACGCTTCCTTTGAAACCTGAGCGTAAATGCGTTTGCCCAATTCGCCTGGGTAGGGAGGAAAATCCATGCCATCGGCTTCTTTGCCTAATTTAATACAATTTACGGTGCGTGCCATTGTCATGCCTTAATTAAGGAAATAAAACGTTATGATAACGCATGGCTTTAAGCGCCGCGAGTGGGCATGCTAAAATTGCCTAATTATTGAACCATAAAGTCTAAATATATGAAAAACACGGTAGAAAGCCCTTTTAAAGGTCAAACTGGAATACGTCGTTTGATCAATGCCTTTGGTTATTCGGTGGATGGCTTTAAAGCGGCATTTCAGAATGAAGATGCGTTTCGCCAAGAGTTATTTTTGGCCGCGGTGTTGGTGCCATTGGGGCTTTATTTAGGCAAAACCGGCATGGAAAAAGCCTTATTGGTGGCGGTGGTGTTGCTGTTGCTGATCGTTGAGTTGTTTAACTCGGCGATAGAAGCGGCGGTCGATCATACTTCCATCGATGTGCATCCACTGGCTAAACGCTCAAAAGACATTGCCAGTGCTACGGTAATCGTGGCGCTGGTCATCGTCGGTGGCGTTTGGGGCTTGGTGTTATTCGGCTAATCTTCTGCCCATTTAAAAATCAGCCCGTAGGCCTATCAACACAGACCGTTCGCCAGCAGGCGCCCGGTCTTTCAAGAAAGAAGCGTGTTCCCGTATTTCTTGGTTAAGCAAATTATTGGCTTTAGCAAACAATTCCACATTTAACTTGCTGGGCAGTTTGTAAGTGGCCATGGCGCTGACATCGGTGTAGCTGGCGGTCGCCAATTCGTTTTCTGCCGTGCGGTTTTGCTTAAAGGCCTGCGTCAGGTCCAATCTAAGCCCCACAGCCTGCTTTTGATAATGCAAGCCAGCGCCTAGGCGTAACGGCGTGATGCGCGGCAAGGCGGTTTGATTGTCTAAGTTGCTGGCGCGCACGTAATCGCCGCGTAGGTTCAAATCTAAATGCTCCGCTAGCTTGAATTTGCCTTCCGCTTCCAGGCCTTTAAAGCTGGCGGCAAAACCAGTGAATTGGGCGATGCTTAAGCCAGATGGGCCATCCATTCCACCCGTATCAAGCAAGCCTAAAAAGCGACTAAAGCGGGTGTAATAGGCGCCTAGGCTGAAGGCGCGGTCCGCATCCTTCCAGCGTATTTTCCCATCCCAGCCATTGGAGCGTTCTTTGTTAAAACGGGTGTTGCCCACTTCGTATTGGCCGGTCGCTAAATGCGCGCCATCGGCATACAGTTCAAAATAGCTGGGTGCCCGTTCGTTGTGTGATAGGTTGCTGACCAAGGACCAATGGTTGTTGAGGGTGTAGATGCCGCCTAGCGCATAGCTGTAAGCATTAAAAGCGGCGGATTGGGCGCTGGCTGATTTAGCCCAGGCACTGGCAGCCAATGCCGTGTGCTCGGCGCGACCGCCTAAGCTCAGTTTTAATTTTTCTAAGCCCAAGACTTTTAGCGGCATTTCTTCATACAGGTAAACGGCATGGCTTTGCGTGTGCACCGGCGGCACAAAGGCTTCCGCGCCTAAAGCTTCAAAGCGGCTGTTTTGCACCTGCAAGCCCAACACCCCTTCCAGCTCGCCCAGTGGCGCCAGGTCTAATTTGGCGTGACCCAGTTCAAGGCTGCCCTCGGCGCCCTTGTTTTTAAAGCGCGTGCCTATGACCCCGTTTTCAATTTCTTGATGGCGGTAATCGGTGTAAGCCATACGGGTTTTTACGCGATGGATAAGGCTGCCCAGCTCTTTAAATTCACTGGCAATATCCCAGCGTTGACTGTGCATATTGGCCCGCACGTCGGCTTCGGCCACGGTGCCGTAGCGGCTGTTAAAGCCAGCATACGAGGCGCCAACATAGCCATGATCAAAGGTCAGCGCCGCCCCCAGTGCGCCGCCGTTAGCGCTGGCATTGCTGTTGATGAGTTTGCCGTGATTGGCCAGTGGCGTGCCATCTGCTTGGTTTTTACGGCGCGAGACGGCGTAGCCAGGAATGTTAAGGTCGTCGGTTTTTCGTTGGTAAGCATCGGCATGCATGGCGAGTTGACCGTTGCCGACATCGATGACTACTGCGGCGTTTTTCTGATTATCCGGGCCGCCCAAGCGTGCTTCGGTTCGGCCTAGCACACCACTCACGGCTTCCGTTGGAATGCGGTGATCGATGGCATTGACCACACCGCCCACGGCGCTACCGCCATACAGCAAGGCCGCTGGCCCACGCACCACATCGATTTGTTCTATGATCAGCGGGTCGACCGTGACGGCATGATCAAAACTTAAAGAAGACGCGTCCAATACGCCCAGGCCATTTTGCATGATGCGCACGCGCTCTGCGTCCAAGCCGCGGATGACGGGTCTTGAGGCGTTGGGGCCAAAGTTGCTAGTGGCAACGCCTGGCAGGGTATTCAGTGTTTCGCCTAAGGTGGCTTCTCGGTTAAGGGATAATTCTCGTCCACTTAACACGGAAACCGGCACTACTAGGGCATCTGAGCTGACACCCAGCGGGTTGCCAGTAACGGCCACGTTGGGCAATTCTATGTGCGTCACGGGTTCGGCCCAAGCTGCCGCAATGGCAAGGCCAAGGCCCAAGGCCAGTGTGTTAGCAAACAGCGCGTGCCAGCTTTTAGCTAGCCTAGGCGCGGATGATGTGTGGGGCATGGTGTATCTCAAAAATAACAAGCAAGGGCTAAAGCCCAATGGGTCGTGCCGGTGGCCGACCGTGGTTTAAAGGATTAAACGCTGCTTTTTTGAGGTGGCGCGCGCGCCGCGTAGGCACTTACTGAGGTGCTAAGGGCAGTGAAATGGCAGAGGGTGTTTTCGCTGCAGGTGGCGCCAGTGCTGGCTAAGTTAAGACCGGCGGATTGCAAGCCACTGGCCACTTGCGCATAACTTAGGCACTGGCTACAAGGTTCAGCCGCGGCTTTTTTATCGAGCTGACCGTGCTGATTAAATTCATTTACGTGGCTTATTTCGTGCGTGGCTAGCCCCATTTGCGTGAAAGCAAATAAGAAGACCAGCGCAAAATGAATAGCGTAACGTTTTAGCATGTGGGCATTATACTTGGTTTTAAGTCGCATCGTGAACGGTGTGGTTAGCAACTGCTTGAGTGTTAATAGCAAGCTTTGTGAAGATGGGCAGGATTAAATTTCTATCCCCAGATGGGGGATAAAAAACCGCCAAGGTTGCGCATTGTTAAGAGGCGTGGCGGTTGTGTTGTTTGCAATGATGCAATGGACCTTTGCTAAAATCAAGGCGATTTAAAGAAAAAGTCCAAAAGGATTTAAGCAAAGTTAGCTGAGGCGAAATCCCAGTTGGCTAAAGAGGCCAAGAACACTTCGACAAATTTAGCGCGGGCATTGCGGTAATCGA
>SXVG01000123.1 GCA_005791685.1 Methylotenera sp.
GATATTGACGATACTGGTACAGTGAAAATTGCTTGCACTAGCTCCGAGCAAGGTGCAGAAGCGCAACGCCGCATTGCGGAGATTACCGCGGAAGTGGAGATCGGCAATGTCTACGAAGGTACCGTGCTTAAGTTGTTGGACTTCGGTGCCATCGTTTCCTTGATCCCAGGCAAAGACGGCTTGTTGCACATTTCACAAATTGCCCATCAACGCGTGAATGCCGTCAGCGACTTCCTAAAAGAAGGCGACGTGGTTAAAGTGAAAGTGGTGGAAGCCGATGAAAAAGGCCGCGTGCGTCTAAGCATGAAAGCCTTGATCGATCCACCTGCTACTGATGCACAAGAGTAATACGCAAGACTTGAGCTAAATAAAAAGGCACCCTAGGGTGCCTTTTTATATGAATTAAAACCTAAGCCATTTTTAAAACCCACCACAGAGATACGGAGGCACAGAGAAAACCTTAAACCCATTTAGCCGCCGATCAAAAACTTTCACCACAGAGACACAGAGGCGCAGAGAAGATCAAAAGCTTTGGTAGGTCGACCTTCAGGCCGATAAAAAGGATCCTTGTCGGGATGAATCCCGACACATCAAAATGGTTTAGGTTATCGGCGTTTATCGGCGGTTAAATGGGTTTAAGGTTTTCTCTGTGCCTCTGTGGTGAATGCGTTTATCGGCGTCAAAAAGTCTTTTAAAACCTTATTTTTTCAAGTTATCTAAACTGCAAGCGGTGACCGGGTTTAAATACAGCATCAGCAAACCGCCGGCAATCGCTAAGTATTGCAATAGCGGTAAATGCAGTAAAAAGGCGATAATCACGGCATAGATAGCCATGCATAAGGCTGCCAATTTGGTTTTGTAACCCAATAGCAAGGCCAAGCCACCGATTAATTGCACCAAAATAATCAAGGGAGCAAAAATGCTGGCTAGGCCTAAGCTGCCAAGGCCTGCTTGGTATTGCAAGTAACCATCGGGGTGACTAAAAAAGCCCAAGATAAGCAAGCTGATTTGGACCAAGAAAACTTGTGCCAGTAAAATGCGCGCCAGTGCGCTAAAGTAATGTTGCATGACCTAACCTTTTTCTAAAATGAACAAAAAATAACAGCCTGCATCATGCACCTAAGCCATGAAATTCGCAAGTCTGAGGCGCAAAGAGCGTGCCTTGCACGCAGAGTAAATTGCTTAAAGCCGGTCTCTTCTATAAAATCTCGCTATTAGCAATTTACTGCTTAACCAACACCATTCAAGGATGACACATGTCAAAAATTATTTTCAAAGCCGGTGAAGCCACCATTTATACAGAAGGCAAAGACACCGGTGCAGCCATGCCGGAAATTTTAATTGGTAGCGTGGATGGCCCAGTGGGCGCCGCTTTTGCCAACATGATGGCGCAAAGCAAAGGCCACACCGCCATGTTTGCCGTGCGTGATTTAAACCAGTTGGTGCGTCCAGCTTGTATGATGGCACCCAAAGTGACATTAAAAGACAGCGCCAACATTGAATTGTTTGGTGGTTTGGTGCAAGCGGCCACCGCCGATGCGATTTTAGACTGCGTGATTGAAGGCATCATTCCTAAAGATCAGGTCAACGATTTGTGCATCATCAGTTTGGTATGGATAGACCCACGTGCGGCCAAAGACGAAAACCTAGACAAAGCCGACATGTACAAAAACAACTACGAAGCGACTAAATTAGCCATCAAACGCGCCTTAAATGACGAGCCATCCATAGACGAATTGATCGCCAACCGTCACAAAATTAAACATTGCATGTGGGAAGAAAGCTGGGGCGATATCTAAGCGCTCCCCTGCTTAAAAAGTCTCAACAATAAAAATCGGCTTAGGCCGATTTTTTTGTTTGCGCTTCGGCCATCAATTGCTGCAGTATTTTTCTAACCGGCGTGGGAATGGCGGCCGCGTTGGCTTCCTCTGGGCTTAGCCAAACGTATTGCGGCTCGGCAACATGCGTCAAACGCTGGTCTATGTGCATGGGCTGCACTTGTATGGCCAGTTTGTAGTGACTAAAAGCATGGCTGAGTGTGGCTAAGGGGGTTTGGGTTTGAGCGCTCAAGCCAAAGCGGCTTTGCACCAAGGCTTCTAAACCGCCCATGGCATCGGTCTCGGGAAAGCTCCACAAGCCGCCCCAAATGCCAGTAGGTGGACGCTTTTCTAGCATGACCTGCTCGCCATGGCGTAACACCAGCATGGTGGTGGTTTTTTGCGGCATGGGTTTTTTAGGTTTGGGCGTGGGCAGTTGATGCACTGCTTGCGTTTTATACGCGGCACAACTTAGCTGCATGGGGCAGTCGTTGCAGCGCGGTTTGTTTCTCGTGCAGACCGTGGCACCCAAGTCCATCAAGCCTTGGGTGTAGGCCACCATGCCTTGCTTGGGTAACAAAGACTCGGCCAGCCGCCACAAGGTCTGCTCTATCTTGGGGGAGCCGGTCCAACCTTCAACTAGGAAGTGCCGAGCCAACACCCGCTTGACGTTGCCATCCAAGATGGTTTGCGCTTGGCCAAAGGCAAACGAGGCAATGGCCGCAGCTGTCGACCGACCTATGCCAGGCAAGCTTTGCATGACTAAAAAATCCTCGGGAAAAACACCGGCGTAGTCAGCGGCAATGCGTTGCGCGGTTTTGTGTAAATTGCGCGCACGTGAGTAATAGCCCAAGCCACTCCAGTATTGCAGCACCTCGTCTTGGCTGGCTTGAGCCAAGCTTGTTAGATTAGGAAAGCGCTGCATGAATTTTTGATAATAGCCTATCACCGTGGCCACTTGCGACTGCTGCAACATGATTTCTGACACATAAATGGCGTAGGGGTCGCGGGTGTTTTGCCAGGGCAAATCGTGCCGGCCGTGTACTTTTTGCCAGGCAATCAGGCGGTTTGCAAAAGCCGACATTAGGGTTGGCCTTGCAGGCTAATGTGTACTTGCTTGGCCAGCTTGTCGCCCAAGCGTAACTGGCTTATGCGGATATCGCCACTGGCGTTGTAATGTTTGAGGTCGGCTAAATCCCAATCCGCTTTTGCCGAACTGGGTGTATTTTTTGGCTTATTTTTGTCCGAAGTTTGGTAACGATTGAGATCCAATGTATCGACGGCTAAATTGACTTTGTATGCCGCTGAGGCTTGCAAGGTTACGGCGACATCGCCACGAATTTGGCTGTCGTCTAAGTGCAGCTTTAAGCTTTTAGCCCGTAATGTTTTGCCGTCGCCGCTTAGGCCAACTTGCAGGGTGTGCAATTGGTAAGGGGCATAATTTATGTTTGCTAATTTAAGCTGACCATCCAATTGCAGCTTGCGTAACACCGCTAAATCGACAGGGCTAGCCTGGGTCGTTTCCGTTTTGGTCGGGCTGGTCAAATAGGTATTGAGGTCCCAATTTTCGGCAGCCAAATTAAATTTAAATTTTGCTCCAGTTACATGGCTGAACTCGATGTCGCCGTTTAACTGGCCAGATCCGCTGGCAAAATGAAAGCGACTTTGGCCGGTCCCGTGTTTCAAATTGGCTTGGGCCGTCAGCTTAATATCGGCTTTTAAGCCGGCCGATTTTAGCGCCTTATCCTGCCAACGCATTTGGCCACTAAGCTGGCTTAAACTCACATTGGCCGCTGGCCATTGCACGCTGATGGGCGTGTTAAAATGACTAGTTAGTAAGCGCTTACCGTTGACATAACTAAGGTCAGCATTAGCCTGGCCAATATTTACTGCATCAGCATGGGCGCTTAAGGCGCTCAATTGCCAGCGCGTTTTTATGGCGTGTGGCGCATGCGCTAGGCTGACATTGGCCTTAATCAATGGCGCAGAAAGACCGTGGCTATTAGCGCTGACGTGCTCAGCGCTCACCAAGGCGTCCAGCTTAGCTTGTGCTAATTGGCCTTGCATAGACAGGCGTAAATGCTCGGCTAACAAGCTGGGCGCCGTGCTCTGATATAACAGCCGTGTTTGCAGCTTTACCTGCGAGATTAACTTGGCCGCTTGGGCGTCAAGCTTAAAATTGGCCGCCAGATCCACCGCTTGATCTTGTGCAATGCGGCCGGTTTTAATGGACAGATTGCTTAGTTGGATACGACTATTGCTCGCTTCATTTAAGTAATCTAGGC
>SXVG01000124.1 GCA_005791685.1 Methylotenera sp.
GCATGAACGCAGTCTGAACATTGATTTTCTGTTGGGTTACCTCAAGCAATTATTGGTGAAGCGGCCTGATTTAAAAATTATCGTCACTTCCGCCACCATCGATGCCGAACGTTTTTCCAAGCATTTTAATGGCGCACCGGTGATAGAGGTGTCTGGACGCACTTATCCGGTGGAGATACGCTATCGACCCTTAGGCAAGTCGGCCTTTAGTGCAAAAGATGCGTTTGCTGAAAAGCAGGCGTTGGACGTCGATCGAGTCAACCTAGAAACGGAAGAGGAAAGCCTATTTGGCATCAGTCGCAAAGCCCAAACGGAAGCGCGTTGGTTAGAGGAAGACGACGAGGAAGAGGCCATAGAAGAGGCCATTTTAGATGCGGCCGATGATTTGTTGCGTTTGGGCGACGGCGATATTTTAGTGTTTCTGCCGGGCGAGCGTGAGATACGGGACACCGCCGAACATTTGCGTAAATACCAGGGCCGCTCTGCCAAATTGAAGCACATTGAAGTGTTGCCCCTGTTTGCGCGTTTGAGCATAGAAGACCAGCAAAAAATATTCAAAAGTCACAGCACCCGTCGTATCGTCTTGGCCACTAACGTGGCGGAAACGTCTCTGACCGTGCCTGGCATTAAGTACGTGATTGATGCCGGTTTAGCCCGGGTTAATCGCTACAGCACCCGTGCCAAAGTAGAACAGTTGCAAATAGAAAAAATCAGTCAGGCCGCCGCTAAACAGCGGGCCGGTCGTTGCGGGCGCGTGTCCAATGGCGTGTGTGTGCGCTTGTATTCCGAACAAGACTTTGCTGGCCGGGCGGAATTTACCGAACCAGAGATTTTACGCAGTTCCTTGGCTAGCGTGATCTTACGCATGGCGGCATTACGGCTAGGCGATATCCAGGACTTCCCCTTTATAGAGGCGCCTAGCAGTCGCTTAATTGCTGATGGCTACCAGTTGTTGCAAGAATTGGGTGCGGTAGACGCCAAGCGCGCCATCACCGAGCTTGGTTTGCAGTTAGCCAAACTGCCACTTGATCCACGGGTAGGCCGCATGATATTGGCGGCCAAGCGCGAGTCTTGCCTGAATGAAATATTGATTATCGCCAGTGTCTTGAGCATACAAGACCCACGTGAGCGGCCCATGGACAAGCGCGAGGCGGCGGACAATGCCCATGCTAAGTTTGCCGGCGAAGGCTCGGATTTTATGAGTTATTTAAAATTATGGGATTTTTTTGACACGGCGCTCAAAACCAAGAAATCCAATAAAGATTTATTAAATCAGTGCCACAGTCACTTCTTGTCCTTTCTACGCCTTAAAGAATGGCGGGAATTGCACGGGCAAATCAAACAAATTACCGATGAAATGGATTTTAAAGGCAATGACAAGGCGGCTAATTATGAGCAGATACATAAAGCGCTGTTGGCTGGCTTGTTGGGCAATATAGGCTTTAAAGACGGCGACAATGAAGCCTATTCCGGTGCCCGTGGCATACGCTTTTATGTGGCACCAGGCTCGGCTTTGAAAAAAGCCAGACCTAAATGGGTGATGGCGGCCGAATTGGTGGACACCAGTAAATTGTACGCGCGTTGCGTGGCTAAGATAGAACCGGATTGGATAGAGCCTTTGGCGCGCGGTTTAACCGACAGCCAATATACCGATCCACGCTGGGATAGGAAAATGGGCATGGTCCATGCTTGGGAGCGGGTTTCTTTGTATGGCTTAACCATCATTCCTAAACGTCGGGTGCATTACGGGCCTATCAACGCTAAAGAATCGCGTGAGATCTTTATTCGTGAAGCCTTAGCCCACGGTGAGTTTGATAGCAGGGCGGCTTTTTTCAGTGCCAACGAACGCTTAATCGCCGAAGTGGAGGAGTTGGAGCATAAGGCGCGCCGGCAAGACGTGCTGGTGGATGCGCAACAATTGTTCGATTTTTACGACAGCAAAATACCGGCCGATGTTTATCAAGCCGCCAGCTTTGAAGCGTGGCGTGAGGAAGCAGAAAAGCTAAATCCAAGATTGCTTTATTTGACCCGCGACGATTTGATGCGGCATGGTGCGGACGCCATTACCGCGGTGCAGTTTCCCGAAAAAATGCGTTTGGATGGCGTGGACATTCCGCTTAAATACCGTTTTGAGCCAGGTCATGTGTTGGACGGGGTCACGGCGACCGTGCCCTTGGCTTTATTAAATCAACTCAATCCGCTGCAAACGGAATGGTTGGTACCCGGCATGCTAAGGGAAAAGCTCAGCCATTTAATCAAAGCCTTACCCAAGACTTACCGGCGTGTGTGTGTGCCTGTGCCTGAGTTTGTCACGCAATTTCTAGTCAAGCATGCGCCAGGCGAAGCCGCCATTAAAGCGCTGTTGGCAGCTTATATACAGGGTGTTAGCGGTCTAAAAATAAGCGTAGAAGACTGGACCGAAGCCTTGCCCGATCATTTGCTGATGAATTTCAGTGTGGTGGACGATGCTGGCCGTGAATTGGCCATGGGCCGCGATTGGCAGGGGCTTAAAAAACAACTGGGTTCGGCGGCGCAACTGACCTTTAGAAACAGCACACCGGACACCCTTAAACACTTAGAAAAAACCGGTTTGAAACAGTGGGATTTCGGCGACTTGCCAGCCACCT
This sequence comes from Methylotenera sp., assembly GCA_005791685.1. Taxonomy (GTDB): domain Bacteria; phylum Pseudomonadota; class Gammaproteobacteria; order Burkholderiales; family Methylophilaceae; genus Methylotenera. The sequence continues at coordinate 2,628 of SXVG01000124.1, forward strand.
TGAGTTTTGCGCGCGATGGCTTACAGATGACAGGCTACCCAGCCTTAGAAGATAACGGTGACAGCGTGGCGGTTAAATTATTTGACACCGAGCTTGAAGCTAATTTCAGTCACAGGCAAGGCGTGTGCCGCTTGATGCGCTTGGAACTCAAAGAGCAAATGAAGCAATTGGAGAAAAATCTAGCTAATTTTAATCAATACGCCTTGCTGTTACGTAATGTGGTGGGGGCGGACGATTTGCGTGAAGATTTGTTGCTGGCGATAGCCGACCGTGCCTTTATCGCGGACGACGCCTTGCCGCGCAGCAATGCCGATTTTATGAGTTTGAAAGCCCGTGCCAGAACACGCTTGCCGGCGGTCAGTCAGGCTTTAACTCGGCAAGCGCAGGCGATTGCCAGCGAATACCAATTGTTGACTGCCAGCCAAGCCAAGATGCCGGCCACGCCCAATCGCTTAAAACGCGACCTGGAGCAACAACTGCCGTGCTTATTGTATAAAAACTGTTTTAGTCGCACGCCCTGGGAGCAATTGCAACACTTGCCGCGCTACTTAAAAGCCTTGCGTTTACGCATCGAAAAGCAGCCGGCTAACCCGGATAGAGACGGCAAGAATGCCGCCAGCGTGGCTGTGCTCTGGCAAAAATGGCAAGACAAGACTCAGCATCTCAATCAAGCACAGTTGCCCATACCGGCCGATTTAGCCGATTACCGATGGTTGCTAGAAGAGTTGCGGGTGTCCTTGTTTGCCCAAGAGCTAAGAACGCCATTTCCGGTTTCCATCAAGCGTTTGGAGAAAACCTGGACAGACATGGGGTATCAGTGACGGCCATGCAGGCAAACGCACGCACAGAGCAGCAGGACTATTGGCTAACGCCGCTTAGCCGGACTTTGCTGCCCAAAGTATTGCTGCGCGTGCAGATAGAACGCAATACGCTGTTGGCCATACTGTTTTCTTTGTTGGTCCACGGTTTGATTTTATTTCTGGCCATGCCGTCACTGCTTGATAATCCTGCCGTGCCACCGCCCAGCACCATGCAAGTGAGTTTAGCGCCAGCGCCGTCTGTGCCTGAACCTGAACCGCCGCCAGTGCCGGTTAAGCCGGTGCCGCCGGTTAAAATTAAAACCAAGCTCATGACGCAAAAACCCACTGGCCAGCCACCGGCATTTCATGTGCCTGAAGTGGCGCCCAGCCCAGTGCCTAGCCCGCCGGTCACGGCGAATAAAGAGCAGCCCGTGGACATGATGGCTTATGTTCAGGCCAGGCGTCAGCAACGCCAAGCATCTGAAGACGATGCCGCCAAACAGAATGCCGAGGCCGTGGCAAAAGAGTTGGGCCCCAGCGCCGAGCAAATCCGCGAGCAGCGCATTAAAGATAATTTGAAAGTCGGCACCAACGGCATCTTTGAAATCACCAGCTTAACCGCGCGTCACGCCGGCTTTAGCTTTAGAGGTTGGACCAGTGACTACAGCAATGCGCGGCGCGAAGCGTTTGAAGTGGAGGCCAGCACCGGCCAAGACATACGCTTGTTGGTGGTGAAGAAAATGATCACTTTGATCCGCCAGCATTACCAAGGGGATTTTAATTGGGAGTCACAGCGTTTAGGTCGGGTGGTGGTGCAATCGGCGAGGCCAGAAGACAATGCCGGCTTAGAGGATTTCATGATGATGGAGTTTTTTGGCACGAATTATAAAAATAGAGGCTAAATTCAGCCACGCACTAAACTTACCCATTAACGATGCACAATGCGCTAACATATAAGTTCATCCATTAGCCGTCCAGTCACCATGAGTCAGCACCATTTAAAACCTTTATTTGCACCGAAGTCGGTGGCCGTATTTGGCGCCAGTGACAAAATAGATTCGATCGGGCAAATTGTCATGCAGAATATGCGGCAAAGTGGTTTCCAAGGCCAACTTTATCCCATCAATCCCAAGCATAAGGAAGTGCAAGGCGTAGCGGCTTTTGCCAGCTTAGCGCAAGTTGAACAACCAGTTGATTTGGCGGTGATTGCCACGCCAGCCTCGACTGTGCCTGGCATCATCGAGCAATGTGGCCAGCAGCAAGTGAAGGCGGCCATTATTATCAGTGCCGGTTTTGCCGAAACGGGTGAGGCCGGACGCGCTTTAGAATCGGAGGTGTTGGCGTTAGCTAAGCAATATGGGCTACGCTTGATCGGGCCTAACTGCTTAGGGGTGATGCGACCCGATATAGGCTTAAATGCCACGTTTAATTCCGGCGCCGCCATCGCCGGTAACATTGCTTTTGTGTCGCAGTCTGGGGCGCTGTGCACGGCTATTTTAGACTGGGCCAATGCCAATGACGTGGGTTTCTCCAGTGTGGTGTCTATGGGGGCTTCAGCGGATGTCGATTTTGGCGAAATACTGGATTATTTAATATCCGATAGTCAAACCCACAGCATCTTGCTCTACATCGAGGGCATACACGATGCCCGCAGTTTTATGAGTTCCATGCGCGCGGCAGCACGCATTAAGCCGGTTATTTTAGTGAAAGTGGGCCGCCATGCGGCTGCTTCTAAAGCGGCCATTTCGCACACGGCTTCCATCGTTGGTGCTGACGATGCCTTTGATGCGGCGGTACGTCGTGCTGGCGTGGTTAGAGTGCAGACCATCAACCAATTGTTTTCCGCTGCCAAAGCCTTGTCTTGCGACTTTGATCCTACTGGCAATCGTCTGGCTATCGTCACCAATGGTGGCGGCCCCGGGGTGATGGCGACCGACTATGCGCTCGATTTAGGATTGCTCATGGCCGATTTAACCCCAGCCACTTTGGCCACCTTGAATCAAGTGTTGCCCAGCACTTGGTCGCATGGCAATCCGGTAGACATCATAGGCGATGCGCAGGCAGACCGTTACTACCACGCGGTGAAAGCCTGTCTAGAAGACCCGAATGTCGATGGCGTGCTGACCATACTCACCCCGCAAGCCATGACTAAGCCCTTGGAAGTGGCTGAGGTGATTATTGAGCTTAGCAATCAGTATAAAAAACCTTTGTTGAGTTCTTGGATGGGGGAGTCGCAAGTGCAATCATCCCGGGCAGCCTTTAACAGTGCAAAAAAACCCAGCTTCCGTAATCCGGAATCGGCGGTGGACGTGTTTTCCTTTTTGTCGGCCTATCACAACAATCAAAAGCTGCTGCTGCAAATGCCGGGTCCTATCTCGCATCATTTAGAGCCGGATGTGGAAAGTGCTCGCATGATTATTGAGGGTGCACTGCAAGAAAAACGTAAGATTTTGGGTGAAATGGAATCCAAGGCCTTGTTGTCGGCTTTTCACATTCCGATTGCCCAGACCATGGTGGCACGCTCACCCAATGAAGCCTTGTTGATTGCGCAGCAATTGGGTTTTCCGGTGGCCATGAAAATCAATTCGCCCGATATCACGCACAAATCCGATGTGGGTGGGGTGTTATTGAATTTAGCGAATGCGCCGGCCGTGCGGGCGGCCTACCACGAAATTATAGAAAACGTTAAGCGTTTGCGACCAGAGGCACACATCAATGGCATTTCCATACAGCCCATGGTGGTGAAAGAGCACGGTCGAGAATTGATGGTGGGCGTCACCAATGATCCTGTGTTTGGCCCCATTATTACTTTTGGCGCGGGCGGCACGACGGTTGAGATAGTTGCTGATCGCGCGGTGGCGCTACCGCCCCTGAATACTTTTTTGGTGAAAGATCTGATCAGTCGCACGCACGTGGCCAAGATGTTGGGTCCATTTCGTAATATGCCGGCGGTGAACAGTGAGGCCTTGGAAAGTGTGTTGCTGCGTGTGTCGGAAATGGTCTGTGAGTTACCCATGCTGATGGAAATGGACATCAACCCCTTGATTTTGGATGAGGGCGGTGCCTTGGCGGCCGATGCCAGAATCGTGGTTGGGCTACGTCCACCCAGTGCCGACCGTTATGCGCACATGGCCATTTACCCGTACCCAACGCACTTGTTAAGTCACTGGCAGTTGGCCGACGGTAGCGATGTGGTGATACGTCCTATCCGTCCAGAAGACGTTTGGTTGGTACAGGATTTTGTGAAAAACCTGTCTGAAGAGTCGCGTTATTTCCGTTTTATGAAAAGCGTGCAGCAATTAAGTGAATCGTTATTGGTACGCTTTACCCAAATTGATTACAGCCGTGAGATGGCCTTGATTGCCACCAAGAATGAACAAGATAAAGAGATCGAATTGGGCGTGACCCGCTATGCGATTAACCCAGACGGTGACAGTTGTGAATTTTCATTGGTGGTGGCCGACAGCATGCACGGTACCGGCTTGGCACAAAAGCTCATGACAGCACTGATGGATATTGCCAGGTCTAAAGGCTTAAGCCGCATGGAAGGGGAAGTGCTAAAAAACAACGTGAACATGTTGAAGCTGATGAAACGCCTAGGCTTCACCGCTGTCCTCAACGCCGATGATAACAGCATTAAAAATGTCTACAAATTATTGTAATTAAGTGCTTTATGCATACCGCTTACATTAGTCACGAGGAATTTTTAAAACACGACATGGGGCCGGATCATCCGGAATGCCCGGCACGTATGTATGCGGTGAAAGATCAACTTATTGCTTCAGGCTTGCTTGATTACTTGAGTCAGCACCAAGCACCTAGGGCCAATAAAACCCAGTTGGCTAGGGTGCACAGTGCGGACTACATCGATTGGGTATTTGCGCAAGCGCCTAACAGCGGCTTAATTGATTTGGATGGCGACACCGCCATGAATGCGTATACGCTTGATGCCGCTTTGTATGCAGCGGGCGCGGTGGTGCAAGCGGTGGACTTGGTAATGGCCGGTCAGGTAAGCAATGCTTTTTGCAATGTGCGGCCACCGGGCCATCACGCTAAACGGACTGGTGCTTCGGGGTTTTGTATTTTCAATAATGTGGCGGTGGGGGCGGCGCATGCCTTGCATCACCACGGCTTAGAGCGTGTCGCCGTCATTGATTTTGACGTGCATCATGGTGATGGCACACAAGACATTTTTCAAGACGATGATCGCGTTCTTATGTGCTCTATTTTTCAACATCCGTATTACCCCTATTGTGGGGCAGACGCGGGCAACGCGCATATCATCAATGTGCCCTTGGCCGCGGGTAGCGATGGCGAGCAATTGCGGGCGGTGGTGACTGATCACTGGTTGCCAGCGTTGGAGCGTTTTCAGCCACAAATGCTGTTGATTTCCGCGGGCTTTGACGCGCACAGAGAAGACGATATGGGTGGCTTGGCCTTACGCGAGGCCGATTACCTTTGGCTGACTGAAACCCTTAAAACCGTGGCCAAGCGTCACGCACAAGGCCGCATTGTTTCTGCTCTAGAAGGGGGCTATGCCTTGCATGCCTTAGGCCGTAGCGTCATGACCCATGTCAAATGCTTGAGTGAGCTTTAATTAAATAAGTCGCCTGGGCATCCCTAGAACGCCATGAAAGCTTTTCTTAAGCTAAGTTCATCGATATCTTGGGCGATGATGACCACCCTTGAGGTTTTTTCCGGCTCGCTCCAACCCTCCAATAGCGTGGCTGGGTAGGGGGTGAAATGCACCGCGTGGATAGCCAGTGGCGCCGCTTGATCGGCGGCATGGATGATGCCTTTAATACGCAATAAATGCTTGCCGTAGCTCTGGCAAAATTTCAACAAATGCGGTTTTAATTGTGCCCAATGGATGGGGTCTGGCAAGGTCACGGTAAAGCTAATGATGCCGTCGTGATGGGCTTTTTGCGGCAGTGTGCCTTTCACGGCAGAGGGCTTAGTGGGGCTACGCAACCAGCGCTGTGGCGTGGCTTGTTGTTTGGCTACATCGAACAGCCCGACGTCGACTACAAACTTGGGGTCCAGTTGTCCGTGCACTATTTGCTGTAGGCTGGCCCCAGGGTTAATGCGCGCTAGTTTTTCTTGCAAATCGTGAATTTGTTTGGCATCGGCTAAGTCTGTTTTGGTCAGCACCAGCACATCGGCTACCGCAGCTTGTTTGAGCGCTTCGCTGTTTTCGCTCAATTGCTGCAAGCCGTAGACGCTGTCTATCGTGACCACCACCGCGTCTAGGCGGTACACCGATTCTATCACCGGCTCGTTCATTAAATTGGCCAATATCGGCCCTGGATCCGCCATGCCTGTGGTTTCTATGATTAATCGATTAAATTGTGGAATGGCGGCTAGGGCGCGTTTGAAAAACAAATCGCGCAAAGTGTCGGCCAGTTCATTTTTTAAGGTGCAGCATAAGCAACCCGAGCTTAACAGCACGGTGTTGTCAGCGATGTGTTCGCTTTCTATGCTTTGCGCTAAATTGGACTGGGCAAAAATGTGATCCAAGCCGGTATCGCCTAATTCATTGATGATGACAGCGGTGTCGCGCATGCCCGGATGCTGAAGCAGGTGATTGAGTAAGGTGGTTTTGCCGCTGCCTAAAAAGCCGGTGAGCAGGGTGACGGGAATGCGTGGGTCCATAAGGGGTCCGGTCTTGATTTAATTGCCCAGTATTTTAGCGTGCATCAAAGCGAATCTGCTAATACAAGGTAAAATGAGGAATATTTAGCCAAATTGGCAGCAGCGTATAGAAAGACGAGTATGAACGTATTTTTTGAAGAGGATGGCAGCTTTAAAGTGGCCGCCATCATGACCGAAGCGCAAGGGTCTATGCAAATAGAGTCGGTCAGCGGTAAGCGCAGTAAAGTCAAAGCCAACAATGTCTTGATGCGCTTTGAAACGCCATTGACGGGCTTTATGGACAGCGCCCATTTGGCAGCAGCGGCATTGGACCTTAATTTTTTATGGGAATGTTGCAGCGAATTTAGCTTTAATGGCGAGGCTGGTGGTGAGTTTGGCTTTGCTGAATTTGCGCTGGAATATTATGGACGCCAGCCCACGCCCATAGAATTGGCGGCCGTGGCGCTCAAATTGCACAGTGCGCCGGTTTATTTTAATCGCAAGGGCAAGGGTCGCTACAAGGCCGCACCAGCGGACATATTGAAGGCGGCACTGGCTGGTTTAGAGAAAAAACGCCTGTTGGCTGAAAAAATGGCGACCTTGGTCAGTCAGCTCAAAGCCCACAGTTTGCCTGACGAAATAAGGCAAAAGCTGGATAGCCTGCTCTACGAACCGGATAAAAATTCTTTCGAGTACAAAACCTTAGAGACGGCGGCGAATGACAGCCATTTAAGTCAACTTAAATTATTGCAGGCTTGTGGTGCTATTCCTTCAGCACATGACTACCATTTGGGTGCTTTTTTGCGTGAGTATTTTCCGCGCGGTACGGATTTTTCTGCGCAAGCTACGCCTGTCAATTTGGCCGATTTGAGTTTGGCCGATGCCGAAGCTTTTAGCATAGACGACAGCAGCACCACCGAAATTGACGATGCTTTTTCAATTTTGCCCTTAGCCGATGGCATGACCCGTGTCGGCATACACATCGCCGCACCC
>SXVG01000125.1 GCA_005791685.1 Methylotenera sp.
GCGTGCGCGACATGTTTGAGCAAGCCAAAAAAAGCTCACCTTGCATCATTTTCATCGATGAAATTGACGCGGTAGGGCGTAGCCGCGGTTCAGGCACGGGCGGTGGCAACGACGAACGTGAGCAAACCTTAAACCAATTGTTGGTAGAGATGGACGGCTTTGAAGGCAACTCCGGCGTGATCGTGATTGCCGCCACCAACCGTGCCGATGTCTTGGACAAAGCCTTGTTACGGCCAGGCCGCTTTGACCGCCAAGTCATGGTGTCTTTACCCGACATCAAAGGCCGTGAACAAATCTTGCTGGTGCACATGCGCAAAGTGCCGATTGATGCGGACGTGAAAGCCGACATATTAGCACGCGGCACGCCCGGCTTCTCAGGTGCAGATTTGGCCAATTTGGTCAATGAAGCGGCTTTATTTGCGGCACGGCGCAATAAACGCACGGTGGATATGCAAGATTTCGAAGACGCCAAAGATAAAATTTTCATGGGCCCGGAGCGTAAATCCATGATCATGCGTGAAGAAGAGCGCCGCAACACGGCTTACCACGAGTCTGGCCATGCCGTGGTCGCCAAGTTGTTGCCTAAAGCCGATCCTGTGCACAAGGTCACCATCATGCCACGCGGCTGGGCCTTGGGCTTGACTTGGCAGTTGCCGGAATTTGATCGCATCAGCAACTACAAAGACAAAATGTTGGAAGAAATCGCTATTCTATTCGGTGGTCGCATCGCCGAAGAACTGTTCATGCACCAAATGTCTACCGGCGCTTCCAATGATTTTGAGCGCGCTACCAAATTAGCCCGCGACATGGTGACTCGCTACGGCATGTCGGATGCACTGGGCACCATGGTCTATGCTGGCAGCGAGCAAGATTCCTTTTTTGGTAGCATGAGTTCCAAAACCGTGTCCGAAGCCACCCAGCAAAAAGTTGATGCGGAAATACGCCGTATCTTAGACGAGCAGTATGCGTTGGCGCGTAAATTGTTGGAAGACAACCGCGATAAAGTCGAAGCCATGACCGCCGCCTTGATGGAATACGAAACCATAGACGCCGATCAAATTAACGACATCATGGCCGGCATTGCCGTGCGCCCACCTAAGCCCACACAAAGCAAAGCCAACCCACCCAAAGACAGTGGCCCTACGGAATTAGGCGCTAATCCGGCACCGCAGCCTACGGCTAAAACCTAATGACAGCTGCTTAGGGCTGAGTAAAAAGGGCTAGGTAACTAGCCCTTTTTTATGGCGCAGTCCGACAAAACGTTGCCCATCAGCGCAATCGATTCATGCATGGCGATTTTAAGTATAATTCGTCTTATGAACTTTCAATGTGGTAAGCATGCCTTGGTGCTCGATCGCCCGCACATCATGGGCATAGTCAATGTGACGCCGGATTCTTTTTCCGATGGTGGTCGTTACGCTAGGGTGGATCTGGCGCTGGCGCATGCCTTGCAACTCATTGCAGACGGCGCTGACATCTTGGACGTAGGCGGCGAATCTACCCGTCCCGGGGCCGAACCGGTGAGCTTAGAAGAAGAACTTAATCGGGTAATTCCGCTTATCAGCGCTTTAGCCAAAGTGGTTAATGTGCCCATTTCCATAGACACCTATAAACCCGAAGTGATGCGTCAGGCCATAGCCGCTGGGGCTGCCATGGTCAATGACGTGCAGGCCCTGCGCATGCCAGGGGCTTTGGAAGTGGTGGCCAACAGCGACGTGGGCGTGTGTTTGATGCACATGCAGGGCGAGCCTAAGACCATGCAAATCGCCCCCCATTACCATGACGTGGTCGCTGAGGTGCAGCAGTTCTTAAGCGAGCGGTTGAACGCCGTTACGGCGGCTGGCGTGGCTATGGATCGCATCGTGCTCGACCCAGGCTTTGGCTTTGGTAAAAGCCGTGCGCATAATATCGCCTTACTGAAAAATTTAACGCCATTGACGCAGTTAGGTGCGCCTTTGTTGGTCGGCCTGTCACGCAAATCGATATTGGCGGCCATGACCGGTGATGAGGCGGCACAACGGTTACCAGCGAGTATCGCCGCGGCGGTGATTTCAGTCATGAAAGGCGCTAAAATACTGCGTGTACACGATGTAAAAGCGACGGCAGAAGCATTTAAGGTGTGGGCCGCCATACAATAACGGGAAAAATTAAGCATGACAAAAAAATACTTTGGTACCGATGGCATACGCGGCAAGGTGGGCGAGTCGCCGATTACACCGGATTTTGTCATGCGCTTAGGCTATGCCGCCGGCAAGGTGCTGACCCGCGCCAGCAGTAATTTGGCTAAGGGCGCGCGGCCAGCGGTACTGATAGGCAAAGACACGCGCATTTCAGGCTACATGCTAGAAGCGGCCTTGGAGGCCGGTTTGTCGGCGGCTGGGGTGGACGTGTTGCTGACCGGTCCCATGCCCACGCCGGCGGTGGCGTATTTGACTCGGGCGCTGCGTGCGCAAGCCGGCATCGTCATCTCCGCCTCGCACAATCCGTATTACGACAACGGCATCAAGTTTTTCTCCAGCGCTGGGGCCAAATTAGGCGATGCCATAGAGCACGCCATAGAGGCGGAATTGGCTCAACCCATGCAAGTCATGGACTCAGCGCAACTGGGTAAAGCCAAGCGCATAGACGATGCGGCCGGTCATTATATCGAGTTTTGCAAAAGCACTTTTCCGTCAAACATGGATTTGCGCGGCTTAAAAATCGTCTTGGACTGCGCGCACGGGGCCACCTATCAGGTCGCCCCCAGTGTCTTTCATGAATTGGGTGCGGAAGTCATCGCCATAGGCAACAAGCCAGACGGCTTGAATATCAATGAACAGGTCGGTTCTACCCATCCGCAAGCGTTACAACAAGCCGTGCTGGCTGAAAAAGCCGATTTAGGCATCGCCTTTGATGGCGACGGCGATCGGGTGATGATGGTGGATGGGCGAGGGCGTTTATTAGACGGTGACCAGTTGCTCTACATTATTGCCCGTGGTTTGCATAAAAACGGCCAATTGCAGGGTGGCGTGGCCGGCACCCTGATGACCAATCTGGCGCTGGAGCATGCCTTGCAGAAACAGGCCATCCCGTTTGCCCGAGCCAAGGTGGGCGACCGTTATGTGTTGGAACTGCTAACGGAAAAAGGCTGGCTGTTGGGTGGGGAAAATTCTGGGCACATATTAACCTTGGATAAACACTCCAGTGGCGATGCCATCATCGCCGCCTTGCAAGTCTTGCACGCTTTAATCTTAAGCGGCCAGTCACTCACGGACTTAGGTGCGGAGTTGCGCTTGTATCCGCAAGTATTAATCAACGTGGCGACCAAGAAAAAAATAGACTTAGACCAGCATGGCGCTATTCAAGCGGCCGTTAAAGCCGCTGAACAGGCCTTAGCCGGGTCGGGTCGGGTGCTGCTACGCGCATCGGGCACCGAAGCCAAGATACGGGTCATGGTAGAGGGGCAAGATGGCGGTTTGGTGCAACGGTTGGCCGAAGACATCGCGGCTGCGGTTAAGTTGGCCAGCGCGGTTTAACGACTTTGTAAGTTTTTATCTTAAAGCAAGTTCGCGCAAAGGTCTTAATAAAGCACTCTGTCATAAATTTTTCATATTAGTGTCATCTTTCGTTCACGCGGCGATGCCATGCTCGCATTATGTCTAAATCTAAAGTCATAAGCGAGGTGCCACATGCCTTATAAAATGCGTAGCTATCTAAGTCGCATGCATCGCATGGATAGCAGCCTTTGCATAGCGGTCAACCAGACCAGCCAAGTCCGATTAATACGCGATCTGTTCAGACTGGTCAGTCGCTTGGGTGATGGCCTATTCTGGTACGGCCTCATGCTTTTGATTCTGCTGTTTGAAGGCGTAGCCGGTTTCATGCCGGTGTTGCACATGGCGCTGGCCGGTTTATTCGGCACCTTGTTGTACAAATGGTTAAAAGGCAAAACCCTGCGCCCGCGTCCTTTTGAGGTGCATCAAGACATACTCTTGGCCGGTAAAGCGTTGGATAAATTCAGCTTCCCCTCTGGCCACACTTTGCACGCGCTGGTGTTTGGCTTGGTGGCGATTAATTACTACCCGGCCTTGTCCTTTATCGTGTTGCCTTTTGTTAGCTTGGTCGCTTTATCGCGCGTGGTATTGGGTTTGCATTACCCCAGTGATGTGTTGGCCGGTGCTTTAATTGGCAGCCTGATTGCGGCTTTGTCTTTTCTAGTGGTTTAGCCCAGCAAGCTTTAAGGGCTGGTTCTTAAGCGCTTGTTAAGGGGCAATAGCGGGCCTAAGTTGCCTCCCCTTCCCCGCAATTAGTCCGTTTTTCGAAAACTGTGTTTTAAAATCGAAGCGTCAAAGAATGTGTCGCAATGCAACGAATGCACTGGATAAAAATCCGCCAATAGATCCGCCAATAGATCCGCCAATAGATCCGCCAATAGATCCGCCAAACAAGATAAAATAGTTTGGTAATCCATTGAAATATATAGTAAGATACAATTTATTTTTAATTAAATAATATCCGCCAAATGAATGCTAAAGTAATTCGCACACCTGCAGCAACCGACATCAGTCAAATGGAACCTATGCTTCCTCAAGCAAAGGAGTTGGAGGCACTGTTGTCGCTTGCTAGCGAATTGCGTGTAAAAGCCATCAAGCTAACGGCCAACCCGCTACCAGGACTGAGCAAGAGCCTCTCAATCATTTTGCGGGCCATGAACTCTTACTACACCAACAAGATTGAGGGGCAACACACACTCCCTGCGGACATTGAATCCGCCCTCAACAATCAATACTCCAGCAATCAAGATACGGCTCGCAAACAACGTATCGCAAAGGCGCACTTACTTACCGAGGCATGGGGAGAAGGCTGCATTTCAGGGAAAAGCTGGCGAGACATTTATTCTGCCGACTTAATTCGCGATGTGCACCATCAACTCTATAGCCATATGGACGAAGCCGACCGCGTTGCTGAAAATAATGAACCCGTGAATGAAGGGCATTTCAGAACACAAAATGTGACTGTCGGCATACACATGCCCCCAGACGCACATCACTTGCCAGGTTTTATTCAACGGTGGATTCAAGCCTATAGCAGCTTGCCTGATGGCGACATGGCGCTCATAGGAATCGCATGCGCGCATCACCGGTTGGCATGGATACACCCTTTTAACGATGGGAATGGGCGCGTAACAAGGTTGCATAGCCACTTATTACTGCATGCAATGGGCTTGACCAATGGGCTATGGTCACCCATGAGGGGCTTAGCAAGAACACACCAACACTATTATGATCAACTACACAATGCAGACAACTTACGTCATGGCGATTACGACGGTAGGGGCGCACTCACTGAGCAAGGACTTATTGCATGGGTTCGATACTTCTTGGGCATATGCATAGACCAGGTAAACTTTATGGAAAACATGCTCAACCTTGCTGACTTTAAAGGTCGCCTGGAAACGTTGCTACTCGTTGAAGAAAAAAAAGGCGTCTCTGGCCTAAAATCCGAAGCGCTCATTCCATTGCATTACATCGCCATTACTGGCGCAATTGAGCGGGGTGAATTTAAAAAAATGACTGGCATGGCAGAGCGTTCTGCCGAGCGCCTTTTAAAAGCACTGCTTGATTACCGGCTGCTCCTATCAGACACCCCTAAGGGAAAAGTGTCCATGGGGGTACCCTTGCACAGCTTACAGTTTTTATTTCCTAAACTATGGCCAGAAGCGGAGACAACCTGATGAGGTTAAGCTGAATAGTTGGGCTTATAGCAGGCCTATTCTGTTATCACTCATTTTATGAAAGGCTTATATGTAAGGGCTCAGCTAATTTAAATCTAAAGCGGTTAACGGTAGACTTCGCGGCGGTTACCGATCTCGATAACTAACACACACATCTCGCCGTCTTGAATGTCACAAATAATACGCATATCACCTACACGATAACGCCAATAGGCCCTAAGCTTTGGTCCGCTTAAGCCTTTACCTAACGTTCTTGGATCATCTATCGAAGCGACGCGCTCATCCATATAATCAAAAACGCGAAGTGCGATCGACGTATCAAGCTTTTTAAGCTGACGTAAAGCCGAGTCAGTATAATTAATGATCCAAACCAAGTTCTTTTCTCGCCTGTGCGCTGCTTACTATTTTTTCTTGACCTTTACGGATTCTCTCCATTGTTGCATCAGCCAAATAAAAGTCTTCCAGGTCATCAAGACCGCCTTCAATTAACTCGCGTAAATAGTAAGATTTAGCGCGCCCCGTTTGAGATGCTAATTGATCTAACCTATGTTCTATTTCAGGATCAAGTCTTATTGATACGGCCATATAGGAGCTCCTTTCTGTATTGATTGCGATAATTGTATCACAGTGAATACAGTTATTACGTCTACTTATAGTTGGGGAAAATAGCGTACCGGTAACGGGTGCAATACGTGCAAGTGGGCCAAGCACCGTTCGCGCCATTCATCCAATTGTTGCACGCTTAAGTTGTGTAATTCCGGTTCTAGCAAAGGTCGGTCGCCATTCAGCACCAAGCCTATGTCTTGCACCGCTACTTGGGTTTTGGCAATGTAGTAGACAAAGTGCTTAAACACCTTTTTATCCAGCAAATTCACCGTGCGATAGATGAGCTGCGGCAGATTAACCCCACGTAACACCCCATCCCAAAAGGCTAAGCGCTTTAAGGCGGTCAGCGTGACCGTTTCACTGCATCTAAATTGCAGTGAAATGAATTTAGTCAAACACGCTTGATGTTGGGTCAGTAAGCGTCGTGGTGAAGTGTTAATGAGTGGCGCTAAATGGGCATCCATGGCCCATTCTGAGGTGATATGGGTAAGGATTTCGTTCTTGAACCACTTGGCCTCATGGGCAGGCACAAAGTGGTTGTGGGCAATCACGTCCACGTACAAATGGCTGACGTAGCCTATGGCGATGGCGGTTTCTTGCTCGGTTTGGGCGGACAGCATCATTTGTTGGGCATTTTCCCATAAATGCGTGTGCCTAAACCTGGGGCTGACAATGGCCAAATCCGGCAAGCAGGCACCGGCCATGACTAAATCGGGAAATTTTTTGATGGCGGCTTGTAAGCGTGGGTCCAGCAAGGGCATGGCCCATAGCAGGGATTGGGCAAAGTACAAATGCGTGACCAAGCCCCAAGCGTTAGCGTCTACGGAATACAGGCAGCAGGGTAGCCACCAATAGCATTTGTGCAGGATGTTAGCGAATTTCATAGCCTGTAATGTGACGCTTGCACATGAAAAAATAGTGACAAAACCATGATAATTTCGTGACGGGATTTAATTGAATTCATTAAAGTGTCATATTTTGCCGTTATCGTGCTAGCTAGAAACGCAGGACCTAACACTTAGGATAGGCATGGCCACCATGAGCAAGCAGAGCATTCCTCCCCAACCATTAAAAATTTTATTCCTATCGGATGTGTATTTCCCGCGCATCAACGGCGTATCGACTTCCATACGCACTTTTGTCGCGCAGTTGCAAAGCTTAGGCCACACCGTGCATTTAATGGCCCCTGACTATGCGTGCCGTACAGAAGACGAGGCTTGGATCAAGCGTGTGCCAGCACGC
>SXVG01000002.1 GCA_005791685.1 Methylotenera sp.
CTCACCATGGTCAGTGAGGTCTTCCGTGCGCAATGATTGACCAACCATCTGCGAAAGTCTAGCCAAGGCGCTACGTTCTGCCGAATTGGCGTCGGCAAGATCACCTTGCGTTTGTGCAAGGCGTGCTGCAATGAGCTCACGGTCCACTTCGGCGGAAGCACCCCCTTGTATGCGTCGGCTCACGCTCTCGGCATATCCATTCAACAGGCCAACGCCCTCAGTCAGCGCTTCCATGCGCCCATGCGCCTGTATCCAATCAGCCCAAACGGCGGTCATGCGCAGAGCAAGGTTGTATTGAGCGTCACTGACTAAAGCTTGTGCGGAATCCGCGCGGGATTGGGCTGCCGCAAGCCCTGCATCCAGCCTACCTCCAGCCCACAAGGGTTGTTGTACCGTCAGAACGGCCGCCGTATTCCCCTCTCTCTGCAAAACCTGCATGGATGGAGTTGGCCAGTACTGACCGCGAGCCGAGGCAATTTCCGCTTGCGTTGCCCCCTGTTCTGCACGCGCAGAGGCGATGCTAGGGTGCTTCTGCACTGCCGAGGCGATCAGGCGATCCAGCGCAAGATAAGGATCGGTAGTGGATTTAGTAATGGCATTCGCGGGTTCAGCCACGTCGGGCAGACTGATTTCATCGACGTTTTGGGCAAAACAAAACGGCAGCCCCGACAGCCAAAAAAACAGGGCAAGCCACAAGATTACAAGGCGCGATCTGCTAGGCATAGGCTGTGCTGTGCTGTGCTGCAACAGTTTGCTTATCAACTTCATATTTTGTCTAGTTATTAAGTGAAGTTAAACGAAGTGTAGCATGCTGTATTGTGACAACAAACCAATTAAATAAACTGTGCAAAGTCTCAAATTAACTCTTTCTTGCTTAACTGGTTTTCATTTAATACACTTATTGAACCGAAGTCCATCACTGAATTTTAAACAAGCGGTCGGTTTTTATTAAAGAATGCACCATGACTAATCCAAAACCCCATAAAGCCCTGACAAAAGCCAACTCCCCAGTTAAGAAAACCGGTCAGGGAAGTGCGTTAAGAAAACGCTTACTGAAAGCGGACACAGCGGTGGTGGGTGAAAGCCGAGAAAAGATACTGATAGCCGCCCGTGCTTGCTTTGCCAAACAGGGCTTTGCTGGCACTTCCATTAAAGACATACAAGAGGCTGCTGGCTTTTCTCGGGGCAACCTGTACCACCATTTCAAAACCAAAGAAGACATTGTTCATACCATCATCAGGCAAAACCTAGGCAAATTTTGTGATCACGTTGAATTAATCTTAAAAGAATTGGATGAACGCAATCCAAGTTTAGCTGATGTGATTCGTGAATTAGCCAGCCTTGCTGAAGAAATCACCAAAGGGCCGGGTAAAGGCATGGCTTTTCATGTCTGGTCATTGGCCATGGTCGAGCCTGAAGTGCGCGCCACCATGACCACCTGTTTTGAGCGCATACGCAGCGCACTTGAAAAGAAAATAGTGACGTTGATGGATAAAGGCGAAATCAAAAAAGCCGCCAATACCGAACAACTCTCCGTCACACTGTTTGGGTTGGTTATCCCGGCATTCACTTTACAAAGCGTTTACATGGATGATAAATCTTTAGATGCAGCGGCCTACACCGCATCGCTAGCATGGCTTTTTAAGAATGGCTCATAGCGCACGGTCAATGTCATTAATATGGTCTTTAACCAAAACAACCAAGAATAATTCTATTGAATCCTACGTCTAGCGATTTGCTCTGCTTTAGTGGGGCGCCCTCGCCTACGGGCAATGACTACTGGCTCTAACTTTGGAAATTGTGTTTCATTAATCTGTAGTGCAATCCAAGCTTCAACCTCAGCCAATGGAAAACGAACTAAGGATCCCAACTTAATGTATTTAGGTAAACTTGCTATGTTGCCACTAGAAATTCGGTTGTAAATTGTTTGACGCGCAATGCTGAGAAATGAAGCAAGCTCGGTAGGACTTAATAGTTTTTGCATGGTAACTCCTTATACTTTGGAGTAGAATATAGCTACCGCTTGGAATCATATTTTCTGCTGTAATTTGAACACAGTGGGCTTAGTAAATAGCGGTAAATTGAAGTAATAACAGGTAAGCTATTCGATTGATTTTGTTAGGCGCAACCTCTGAAACCAGCACCAGCATTGGCTTTCAGGCCACACTGTAAAGCCATTTAAAAGCCGTGACCATTTATGGTATCAATAGTATCAATTTGCTTAGTAGGCAGAATTGTTTTTTCGCCTTTTTAAAACCTAAACTCATTTTGACGCCGGTAAATGCAAATAAAACCGAAAAAAGGTAAGGTCGGAAACGGATTTTAAAAGCTAAGTGCCGCCAATGCGGCTTCAGGGGCTTTGTCTAACACTTTAAGTAAGGCTTTAGCTGGGCCAGTTGGGCTACGTTTGCCTTGCTCCCAGTTGCGTACCGTGTCCAGCGATATGTCTAGCCTAGCTGAAAATTCTACTTGAGTTAAACCTAAGCACCTACGCACTCTTTTTGCAAATTTAGCGGCATCCAACATGGCATCCATTTCATCCATCGCCAGATGATTGTTTATATCTTCCTCGGTTGTGGCATCCACGCGCGCCGGATCAATACGTCCAATAGTTAAAGTGTTAGGGGTTATCTTCATTGAGCTTGTTTTCATAATGCGTTATCTCTCTTTGGTTGGCTTTGCGCGCTGAAATGATGCGCATCATTTCATGCTGATCAATGTAGTTCATTGGCCTACTTAAAGCAAGTGCATTTGTCGATTTTTAAGAGCAGGCATTTTATTCGCGGCGCTGATTGCTTAGTCTTATCGGCGTCAAAATAGCTTTTAGGTTTTCTCTGTGTCTCTGTGACGAAATGCCCTTTATAATGACGGAACATTTTTCATAAATAATTTAAGTAAACATGACTCCTACTAAATGGTGGCACTATATTATTTTGGCAGCAATCGTGGCCGGCTTGTCGGTTACCGCGCTGATTGCGATTGCGGCGGCACTGATTTACCCAGCCTTGCCCGCACTCGACGCGCTGACCGATTACCAGCCCAAGTTACCATTGCGTGTGTATTCGGACGATGGCGCTTTAATTGCCGAATTCGGCGAGGAGCGGCGTGCTTACGTGAAGATTGAGAATGTACCGAAAAATATGAAAGACGCGGTGCTGGCGATTGAAGACAGGCGCTTTTATCAACACGGCGGCATCGATGCAAAAGGCGTGTTGCGAGCCATTAAAAACAATGTCACCGGTCGTGCCCACGAAGGCGCCAGTACCATTACCATGCAAGTGGCGAAAAACTTTTTCACCTCGCCCAACGGTCGCCGTAACATCGTGACCAAGGTCAATGAAGCCTTGCTGGCAGTGAAAATTGAACACAATTTATCCAAAGATCAAATCCTTGAGCTGTACATCAACCAAATTTATTTAGGCCAACGCGCCTACGGTTTTGCCGCGGCCTCACAAATGTATTACGGTAAACCGCTGAATAAATTGAACTTGGCCGAAGCCGCCTTGTTGGCTGGCCTGCCTAAAGCCCCGTCTAACTACAACCCCTTTATCAATCCTAAGCGCGCGATAGGCCGTCAGCACGAAGTATTGCGTGACATGCAGCGTTTTGGCTTTATTACGGAAAAAGTGTACCTGGCCGCATTAAAACAACCCTTGCGTTTTAAAGCCTCCAAGCAATCGCGCGATTTGTCGGCGGAATACGTGGCGGAGATTGTGCGCGAACAATTGTACGCACAATACCAAGACGACATTTATTCCAGCGGCATCAAGGTCTACACCACCATACATAAAGCCAGCCAAGAAGCCGCCAATGCGGCGGTGCGTGAAGGGGTGTTGGACTACGACTTGCGTCATGGTTACCGTGGCCCGGAAAAAATGTTGGATGTGGCGGCGCTGTTGGCTGAGGATGAAAATGCCTTGGCCTCAGCCTTAGACGACATCGATACCGTCAGTGACTTTATCCCCGCCGTGATTACCGCCATCTCGGCCAAAGGCGTGCAATTGCTCAGCAAAAATGGTGAAGATATCTTGGTCAGCGGCAAAGGTTTGGCTTTCGTCGAAAAAATGCTGCGCGATAAAGATCCGGCCAAGCGCTTATTAAAAGTGGGCGCCGTGGTACGCATTATTAAACAAGGTGACGCTTGGCGCATCGTGCAACTGCCGCAAGTGGAGGCGGCGCTGGTGGCGCTGGATCCGGAAAATGGAGCGATACGCGCTTTAGTCGGTGGCTTTGACTTCAATCAAAATAAATACAACCACGTCACCCAGGCCCGCCGTCAACCCGGCTCTAGCTTTAAACCGTTTATTTATTCGGCGGCATTGGAAAAAGGCTACACGCCAGCCAGCATACTGGAAGACGCACCGTTAAATTTTGCCGCCAGCGAAACGGGCAACAAAGCGTGGTCACCGCAGAATTACGAAAACACCTTTGAGGGCGCGATTAGCTTAAGAAAAGCCTTGGCGCATTCGGTCAATACAGTAGCCATTCGGCTGTTACACGACATTGGCCCTAGTTACGCGCAAAATTACGTCACCCGTTTTGGCTTTTCCGCGGACGATCACCCGCCTTATTTGACCATGGCTTTAGGCGCAGGCTCGACCACGCCCATGCAAATGGCAGGGGCTTATGCGGTGTTTGCCAACGGCGGTTATCGGGTTAAACCCAATTTAATCAGCAAAATTGTCGATCATAACGGCAAGGTGCTGCTCAGCAATAAATTTGCCCAAGCCGGCAATGGCGCACCACGTGTCATCGACGCACGCAATGCCTTTATCATGAATTCCATGCTGCAAAGTGTCATAGAAAACGGCACGGCCATGCGCGCTTTAAACCTAGGCCGCAGCGATCTTGCGGGCAAAACCGGCACCACCAATGAGCACATTGATGCCTGGTTTGCGGGCTACAGCCCCAAGCAAGTGGCGATTGCTTGGATAGGTTTTGATAAGCCGCGGCCCATGGGGCCAGGGGAAACCGGTGCCGGGGCGGCCTTGCCCATGTGGATAAGGTATATGGCCGGCGCCTTGCGTGGCGTGCCGGAAGAAGCCATGTGGATGCCCGATGGGGTTGATGCGGTGAGCGTGCATGCCGACGACGTTGACCGGGTGGAGTATTTTTATCATGAAAATGCACCCGGGCTGCCGGCTGCCAGCCCGCCGCCTGCCACTGAAACGGTGGAACCAAGTGGGCTCAGTCAAGCCCAGCAATTATTGCAACCCGCCGCCCATTAAACGCAATGCACACCCATTATGGCCAAAGAGAATTTACAACAATTGCGGCAGTTAATTGCCCAACAAGCCGCCAGAATGATGGCCGAAGAAGGCATTTCCGATTTTGCTTATGCCAAAAAAAAGGCCGGCCGCCAATTTGATACGGTGGACAACCTAGCCCTGCCATCCAATGCCGAGATAGAAGCAGAACTGAAGTTGTACAACCAGCTTTTTTTAAGCGAGGCGCAGCCTGAAAATTTGCACACCTTACGCAAAAATGCCTTGTTCACCATGCAGTTATTGGAAAGATTTAACCCGCATTTAACCGGCGCAGTATTAGATGGCACAGCAGGCTTGGGCTCGGAAACACACATCCATTTATTTGCCGACAGCCTAAAAGAAGTGGAAATGTTCTTACTCAATCAAGGCGTGCCTTTTAACACCAATGAAAAATCCTATCGCTTGAGCAACGACGGCAAGCGCGACAAAAAAGCCAGCGCAAGAAAAAAAGTGCCGGTTTTTTCGCTGGAAACCGACGCCGGCGAAATTAAGCTCAGCGTGTTTGATGTCGATGAAATTCGGGTGGCGACCAAACGTGCCGCCGATGGCAGCAACGCCGAGCGCGCCACCATCAGTGAGGTGATGGATTTGGTTTAAAGCACCAAAACCATTTGTCGCAGATAAACGTCGATAAGACCAACCGTTTAGCCACAGATAAACACGGATACATTCTACCCATGTCGGCCTGAGCTGTGATTGCACTTTATATAATATTCTATACAATATGATTTATAGTATTGTTAAGGGGGTTTTATGAGTGTTATTCCAGCAAATGATTTAAAGGTTAAAGGTATTAAGGCCATAGAAGAAGCCTTGCTCATCCAACCAGAAGCTTCCGTATCC
Organism: Methylotenera sp.; assembly: GCA_005791685.1. Lineage (GTDB taxonomy): Bacteria > Pseudomonadota > Gammaproteobacteria > Burkholderiales > Methylophilaceae > Methylotenera. Next base: position 6,111 of record SXVG01000002.1, read on the forward strand.
GTTCGTGGTCAGGTGAAGTATGTCGTGATGAGTAGCGATCAATACCAGCATTTGCGAGAGTGCGAATTGGAAGCGGCCTTGGCCGAATCGCGTGCAGACATAGAAGCTGGGCGCTTCGTTAAGGAAACTGTGGCGGAGCATATCCAAAGAATTCAAAAAATGAATGCCTCGCTTGCATGAGTTGGCAGTTAATATTCACTGAGCAGTACGTACGCAAGGCGGCTAAGTTCATCAAGCAACATCCTGATGCCTTAAATCAGTACGCTAAAACGTTAGCGTTAATGGAAATTAATCCACACCATCCTTCGTTAAGATTGCATAACCTTCAAGGGAGATTAAGCGGCTTACAAAGCGTATCGATCAACCTTAAATATCGCATTACCATAGAGATGATAGTGACAGATAAAGACATTATTTTAGTCAATGTCGGGGACCATGGTCAGGTATATTAATGGCAAGCAGCGTTGTTATCGGCCTGAAGGCCGACCTACAGAAGGGTTTGATTTTATCTGTGTTTATCCGCAGCTAAGCTTTTAACCAACGCGCCACATCCAGCGCATAGTAGCTCAAAATGCCGTCGGCACCGGCCCGTTTAAACGCCAACAGGCTTTCCATGACGCAGGCTTGTTCATCCAACCAGCCATTTTGTGCGGCTGCTTTGAGCATGGCGTATTCGCCACTGACTTGGTAGGCAAAGGTGGGTACGCCAAACTCGTCTTTCACCCGGCGCACAATATCCAAATAGGGCATACCAGGCTTAACCATGACCATGTCGGCGCCCTCGGAAATATCCAGCGCCACCTCTTGCATAGCTTCGTCGCTGTTAGCCGGGTCCATTTGGTAGGTGTATTTATTACCCGCGCCCAAGTTGCCGGCCGAACCCACCGCATCGCGAAATGGGCCATAAAAAGCCGACGCGTATTTAGCCGAATAAGCCAATATCTTGGTGTGGATGTGTCCGCCGCTTTCCAAGGCCTCACGAATTTGCCCGACGCGGCCGTCCATCATGTCGCTGGGGGCGACGATGTCGGCGCCGGCTTGCGCGTGAGAAAGTGCCTGTTTGACCAAGACCTCTATGGTGTCGTCGTTTAACACGTAGCCATCTTTATCAATCAAGCCGTCTTGGCCGTGCGTGGTAAAGGGGTCCAAAGCCACGTCGGTGATGATGCCTAATTGCGGATATGCGGCCTTAAGCGCGCGTACCGCACGTTGTGCCAAACCTTCTGGATTAAATGCTTCCGCGGCATCCAGGCTTTTAAATGCATTGTCCACCACCGGGAATAAAGCCATGGCCGGTATGCCCAATTGCACGCATTGGGCCGCGGTATTAAGCAGCAAGTCTATGCTTAAGCGCTGCACGCCAGGCATGGAGGCCACCGCCTCGCTGCGGTTTGTGCCATCTAACACAAACACCGGGTAGATTAAATCGTCTGCGCTTAATGTGTTTTCACGCATCATGCGACGTGAAAAGTCGTCTTTACGCATACGACGTGGGCGAGAATAAGGGTAACTCATGTTAATTCCTTTTCATATTCAGCAAAAATCGGCTTAGGCAAACACCCTAGCCAATTCGGCCCCCGGGTCGTCTTGGCGCATAAAGGCCTCGCCCACCAAGAAGCCCTGCACGTGGTTGTCCATCATCAGTTTGACGTCTTCCGGGCTGAATATGCCGGATTCGGTCACCACAAAGCGGTCTTCCGGCATGATTTTTAATAAATCCAAGGTGGTTTGCAAACTGACTTCAAACGTCCGTAAGTTGCGGTTATTAATGCCTATCAATGGCGTGTCCAATTGCAAGGCCAGGGCCAATTCGTCGGCATCGTGCACTTCCACCAGCACCGCCATGCCCAGCTCGTTGGCCAGCGCTTCTAATTTTTGCATTTGCGCCAATTCCAAGGCGGCCACAATCAGCAAGATGCAATCGGCGCCCATGGCCCGCGCTTCAAACACTTGGTATTCATCGATGATGAAATCTTTGCGCAACACCGGCAATTTACAAGCGGCCCGCGCTTGTTTTAAATAGGCGGCCGAACCTTGAAAATATTGCTCGTCGGTCAACACCGACAAACAGGCGGCACCGGCTTTTTCGTAGCTTTTGGCGATTTCGGCCGGCTTGAAGTCTGCCCGTATCACGCCTTTGGACGGGCTGGCTTTTTTAATTTCGGCAATCACGGCCGGCTTATTGGCCATGACTTTTCTGTGTATGCTGCCGACAAAGTCGCGCGGCTCGCCTTGCGCTTCGGCCTGCGCTTGCAATTGGTCTAAGCTCACGGCCAATTTGCTCGCGGCAATTTCGGTTTTTTTAGTGGCTAAAATTTTATTTAAAATATCGGACATGGTGTTTTCTATGCATTAATTAAAAGAATTAGCTGGCGGCATACTGTTGCAATGCGTTTAATTTAGCCAAAGCCAAGCCTTGGTCTATCACTTCGGCGGCTTTGCTGATGCCGGCCGCCAAACTATCGGCCACGCCAGCGACGTAAATGGCGGCACCGGCATTCAGCAATACGATGTCGCGGGCTGGCCCCAATTTGCCAGTTAACACATCCAGTATCATGGCTTTGGATTGCTCGGCGTTTTGTATTTGTATGCTGGCCAATGCGTGCAAGGATAAACCAAACTGCTTAGGGTTAACCGTGTACTCGCTGATTTGGCCATTTTTTAATTCGGCGACGTGGCTATCGCCGGTAAAGGAAATTTCGTCCATGCCGTCGGCGCCGCACACCACCAAGACATGCTCGCTGCCTAATTGCTGTAACACGCGCGCCAATTTACCGGTGAGTTCTTGGGCAAACACGCCCATCACTTGCCGCTTGGCATTGGCCGGATTGGTCAATGGCCCCAATAAATTAAACAAAGTGCGCACGCCCAGTTCGCGGCGCACCGGTGCGGCATGCTTCATGGCACTGTGGTGATTGGGCCCAAACATAAAGCCTATGCCTATTTGCTCAACCGCTTGCGCCACTTGCGCCGGCGTTAAATTGACATTGACGCCCAAGGCTTCCAACACATCGGCACTGCCACAGCTAGAAGACACCGAGCGCCCGCCGTGTTTCGCTACTTGCGCGCCCGCCGCAGCGGCCACAAAAGCACTGACGGTCGAGACGTTAAAGGTCAAGATGCCATCGCCACCGGTGCCGCAGGTGTCGATTAAATGCGTGGCGCGGCTGATGCTGACCTTAGTCGACAACTCGCGCATGATGCTGGCGGCGGCGGCAATTTCATCCACCGTTTCGCCTTTGATGCGCAGCGCCACCAAGACCGCCGCCATCTGTGCCGGGGTCAATTCACCGGCCATGACTTGGCGCATCAAGGCCTGCATGTCGGCAAAACTTAAGTCTTGCCCGTTGATGAGTTGATTCAAGGTTTGTGCAAAAGCCATGGTTACGCTTTCAGAAAGTTTTGCAAGAGCGCGTGGCCGTGCTCGGTCAGGATGGATTCCGGATGAAATTGCACGCCTTCCACACGTAAGGTTTTGTGACGCACGCCCATAATCTCGCCGTCTTCGGTCCAGGCCGTGATTTCCAAGCAATCGGGCAAGCTGGCTTTTTCTATCACCAAGGAATGGTAACGGGTGGCGGTATACGGGTTGGGCAAGCCACTAAAGACGCCCACATTGTGATGGTAAATTAAGGAGGTTTTACCGTGCATCAGTTGCTTGGCATGCACAATCTTCCCGCCAAACGCCTGGCCTATGCTTTGGTGGCCTAGGCACACGCCGAGCAATGGAATTTTGCCAGCAAATTCTTTAATCAAAGGCACGCTAATGCCCGCCTCGTTAGGCGTGCACGGGCCAGGTGAAATCACAATGTGGCTAGGCCCAAGCGCCGCCACTTTGGCTAAATCAATTTCATCGTTACGGTAAACCTGCACCTCTTGCCCCAACTCGCCTAAATACTGCACCAAGTTGTAGGTGAAGGAATCGTAATTATCTATCATCAACAGCATGATGGCATGCCCTTAAAAAAATCTTCACCACAGAGACACTGAGGCACAGAGAAAATCATAACTTCATCCTTTTTAAACCATTTTTCAACACGGGTACATTGAAATTAATCA
>SXVG01000126.1 GCA_005791685.1 Methylotenera sp.
GACATCCTGCTCCCAAAGCAGGCGCGCTACCAGGCTACGCTACACGCCGAAGGGCAGAAATATACTTTAATCCGAGCTTTAGGTCAATTCGAATATGTTAAAATGTCACTTTATTTTTAATAATCGCTCAATATTAAGCAGCCCAATCCGATGACAGCGCAAATAATTGATGGCAAAGCCATTGCCGCCACCTTACTCGATTCCATACAAGCGCGCATACAAGCACGACTTAAAGCAAATAAGCGCGCGCCTAGCTTAGCCGTTGTGCTGATAGGCGGTGATCCGGCTTCGGCCATCTACGTGCGCAACAAACGTTTGGCTTGTGAAAAAGTCGGCATTAAATCTCTGGCCTACGACTTGCCTAGCAGCACCAGCGAAGCTGAATTACTAAAACTGATTAAGCAATTAAACGAAGATGAAACGGTAGACGGCATACTGGTGCAATCGCCCTTGCCGGCTCACATTAAAGACGAGCACATCATAGAGCAAATTAGCCCGCACAAAGACGTGGATGGCTTTCACCCATACAACATAGGCCGCTTGGCCGTGCGTCAACCCACTTTGCGCTCTTGCACGCCGTTTGGGGTGATCAAGTTATTGCAAGCCGCCAACATCCCTTTGATGGGCTTGGATGCCGTGGTGGTGGGGGTGTCCAATCACGTAGGGCGTCCGATGGCATTGGAATTGTTGCTGGCCGGTTGCACCGTCACCAGCTGCCATCGCCACACCAAAGATTTAGCCAAGATGGTCATGCAAGCGGATTTGGTCATCGCCGCCGCCGGTAAAGCGGGCTTGATAAAAGGCGAGTGGATTAAGCCGGGCGCAATTGTGATTGATATCGGTATCAATCGATTAGCCGATGGCAGCCTTGCTGGCGATGTAGACTTTAATGCCGCCAAACAACGCGCAGCTTACATTACTCCTGTCCCCGGTGGTGTGGGCCCAATGACGGTGGCCACCTTAATGGAAAACACTTTATTGGCCTTGGAGCTTAGCGAAACCCATTAAGCAAATTTTTCAAAGCATTCAAGCCTCTAGACTAATTTTGCATGAATGCTTTATTCGGTGTACACTCACGCGCAATTTGTAAACGCAGTTTTTAATTTTGCTTTTTTAACACTCATTTTTAAGTATTTGGAATCCAATCATGGCAACCGTTACTACCAAACAATTTACCCCGTATCAGTCTAAAGCCGATGAGGCTTACATGAGCCGAAACCAGCTCAACCACTTCCGTAAAATTTTGAACGAATGGAAGCTGGAGTTAAGCAACGACTTAAACCGCACCGTGCACACCATGCAAGATGAAGTGACCATGTTTGCCGATCCAAACGATAGGGCCAGCCAAGAATCCGACATGACCTTAGAGTTGCGCAACCGTGACCGCGAACGCAAATTGATTAAAAAGATAGACGAAACCTTACGCAATATCGACGCTGGCGACTACGGTTATTGCGAAGGTTGCGGCATAGAAATTGGCCTCAAACGCTTAGAAGCCCGACCTACCGCTACGCTTTGCATAGATTGCAAAACCTTGGATGAAATGCGCGAAAAACAAGTCGCGAAATAATGCAGTAAAAAGGCCGCTCAATGCGGCCTTTAATTTTTATGTCATTCCCATTCTAAAGCCGGGTACAGCGTATTCACATTGCGCCGATTGGCCACATCAAATAACAGCCATTTATCTTTTTCCGTTGCCGCCGCCGTGTCCATGGTAGCCTCCATGCTTAGGCCTTTTTTGATACTGGCGCGTATATCGTTTAATAAAATTTGCAAATAGGTTTGGGCATTATTGATGGCCAGCACGGCATCTTGGCTTACCGGCCCATGCCCAGGTACCACTTGTTCGGCACCGCTGCTTTTTAGTTTTTCCAGTTCGGCAATCAAGCCTTTCACGTCCCCCTCTAGCACCGGTGTGCGCTCTATAAATAATAAGTCGCCGCTAAATAGGGTGTGGCTTTGCTTGTCCATGACGGTTAAATCGGTGTGCGTATGGGCAATCGGATGGGCCGTTAGCAAGAGTTGTCTGTCGCCTAAATCTAGGCTTAGCGTGGTTTTAACGGCGATGCTGGGCTTAACCAATATGCTGCCTAGGGCATCCTCGCCCAATAGCCTGGCATTTAATTTAGCGTATTGTTCTTGGCGCAGCTCCATGGCCGTTGCCAATTTGTCATGGCCAACGAATTCCGGCTCTGACTCGTTGTCATGGTTGGCCAAAAATGCGGCATTGCCGTAAATGTGGTCAGGGTGCACATGCGTATTAATCACGTACAAGACTGGCAATGCCGTGACATTGGCAATTGCCTGGCGAAGTTGCAGGCCCACTTTAAGGCTGCCACCGCTATCAATCACCGCCACGCCTTTGCTGCCGACGACAAAACTAATGTTGCATATATCGCCTTGGTAACCGTCGTCTATGTCTAAATGTGCGCCATGGTGCACATAAATGCCATGGCCTAAGGACTCCACAACAAAATCTTCATGCGACTCGGCTTGGGCCGGCAACGCCCACAGCAGAACCATGCAGCTAAGGATAATCATGAAATTTCGCATGGTTTATTCCTGCGGTTAAAGTAATTGGTTAGAATTATCGGCTATTATGCACGATGCGCTGTCACAGCACCCATGCGGACAGACATTCAATATACAGGAATAGTTAAATGACTCAAACTTCAACGCGTTACAGCAAGACCGCCGTTATCTTACATTGGCTCATCGCCATTTTTATCGTGCTGATGTTTAGCTTGGGATGGTTCATGGCAGACTTGCCTAAAGACGGCCCCAAACAAATGGCTTACGACCTTTTTGATTTGGGTATTTACACTTGGCAATTGACAGAAGAGGCCAGCCCCAGAACTTTCTACTTCAACCTGCATAAATCATTGGGCTTAACGGCTTTAGCGCTGATTGCCTTGCGTATTTTATGGCGCATTACGCACACGCCACCGGCACCTTTGAGCTCGTATAAAGCCATAGAGAAAAAAATAGCCACCGCCACTCACCATGCGCTGTATTTGCTCATGCTGGCCGTGCCTGTCACGGGCTTAATCATGGCGATTAACAGCAAATACGGTGTGAAATGGTTTGGCGTGGATTTAATTGCCGGGCTAGATAACAAACCGGTACGTGATTTCTTTGAACACACGCATGAATTGGTCGGCCTGGTCTTGCTGGCGTTGATCGTTATCCATTTACTGGGTGCGCTAAAACATCAATTCATCGACAAAGATGAAACCATGAGCCGCATGCGCTTGAAATAAACCCAGCCCAATGGCCATTGATCCAATAAAAAATCCCGCCTAGCGGGATTTTTTATTACTGGTGGTAGGCTTGGCTATGCAAGCGCACGGCTTCTAGCATGGCGGCGGCATTTTCCGGTGGCGTCCACTGGGTAATGCCATGGCCTAAGTTAAACACATGGCCATGGCCTTGACCGTAACTGGCCAAGACCTTCGCTACTTGCTGTTCTATGGCGGCCGGCGTAGACAACAAAATCGCTGGATCTAAATTACCTTGCAGTGCCACCCTATGACCGACACGCTGACGCGCCTGACCTATGTCTACCGCCCAATCCAGACCCAATGCATCCGCACCGATGTCAGCTTGCGCTTCTAGCCACAAGGCGCCGCCTTTAGTGAAAACGATGCTGGGCACGGTGCGCCCATCATTGCTTTTAATTAAACCAGCGACGATTTTTTGCATGTAATTAAGCGAAAATTCACCGTATGCATCGTGTGCCAATGCGCCGCCCCATGAATCAAAAATCATCACGGCTTGCGCACCGGCTGAAATTTGCGCATTTAAATATTGCGTCACGGTTTGCGCCGTGATGTCTAAAATGCGGTGCAATAAATCCGGTCTGGCATACGCCATTTTTTTGATGGTTAAGAAGTCGGTACCGCCTTGCCCTTCCACCATACAGGTCGCCAAGGTCCACGGGCTGCCAGAAAAACCAATTAAAGGCACACGGCCATCCAGTGTTTTGCGGATTTGTGCCACGGCATCGAAGACGTATTGCAAATCGGCCATGTCCGGCACGGCCAGTTTTTGTATGTCTGCTTCTTCACGCAAGGTGCGTTCGAATTTTGGGCCTTCGCCCTCTGCGAAATACAAACCCACACCCATGGCATCGGGCACGGTCAAGATGTCCGAGAACAAAATGGCCGCATCCAACAAGGGGTAGCGGTCCAAGGGTTGCATCGTCACTTCGGTGGCAAAGCCGGGATTTTTGCATAACTGCAAAAAACTGCCGGCGGTTTTACGGCTGGCGCGGTATTCTGGCAAATAACGGCCGGCTTGGCGCATCATCCACACTGGGGTGTAATCGGTGGGCTGGCGCATCAAGGCGCGCAAGAAATTATCGTTTTTTAATGGGCTCATTTTTTAACACAGCGACACAGGCACTAAGAGACAAAGCAATATACAAATACTATTGCGTTTTATCTATGGGGTACTCTGTGTCTCTGTGCCTCTGTGGTGAAGATTTAGATTATCTAGGTAGCGTAGAACCGCCCATTAGGAATTCATCGACGGCACGCGCCGCCTGACGGCCTTCACGGATGGCCCAAACCACCAGTGATTGACCACGGCGCACATCGCCCGCGGCGAACACTTTGGCTTGACTGGTTTTGTAGCTGTCCAGGCCTTCGGTTGTGGCTTTGGCATTGCCGCGGCTGTCTTTTTCTACGGCAAAGGCATCGAGTAATTTTTGTATGGGTGAAACAAAACCCATGGCCAATAACACCAAATCGGCTTTGATGGTGAATTCTGAACCTGGCACTTCTTGCATTTTGCCGTCTTGCCATACGACTTTGGCGCCTTTTAAGCCCACTACTTTACCGTTTTCACCAATTAAGGCTTTGGTGGTAATGGACCAATCACGGTCAGCCCCTTCTTCATGCGAACTGGTGGTGCGCATTTTTAAAGGCCAGTTTGGCCAAACCAATTGCTTGTCTTCTTGCTCTGGTGGTTGTGGCATCAGCTCAAACTGGGTGATGGATGCTACGCCATGACGGTTGGAGGTGCCCACGCAATCGGAGCCGGTATCGCCGCCGCCTATCACCACCACGTGTTTATTCGTGGCCAGCACTTGATTGGCCACCGTATCGCCTGCCACCACTTGATTTTGTGGGGTTAAGAAGTCCATGGCGTACATCACGCCATCTAAGTCACGGCCTGGTACTGGCAAATCGCGCGGGTGCTCGGCACCGCCTGCCAATATCACCGCATCAAATTCTGCCAACAAAGCATCGGCTTTGACGTTTTCACCTACGTGCTGGTTAACGCGGAATTCCACGCCTTCGGCTTGCATTTGTGCCATGCGCCTATCAATGTGGGATTTTTCCATTTTAAAATCCGGAATGCCGTAGCGTAACAAGCCGCCAATACGGCTGTTTTTTTCCAGCACCACTACGTCATGACCCACTCTGGCTAACTGCTGAGCAGCGGCCATGCCGGCTGGGCCGGAACCAACGATGGCGACTTTTTTGCCGGTTTTATGGCCGGCTATTTGTGGGACAACCCAATCGTTTTCCCAAGCTTTATCGATGATGGCGTGCTCTAAGGATTTAATGCCCACGGCGTCGGCATTGATGTTTAGCGTACAAGCCGCTTCACACGGTGCCGGACAAACGCGGCCAGTAAATTCAGGGAAGTTATTGGTGCTGTGCAACACATCAATGGCCGATTGCCAATCTTGCTGATAAACCAAATCGTTAAAATCGGGAATGATGTTGTTAATAGGGCAACCGCTCATGCAAAACGGAATGCCGCAATCCATGCAACGCGCGCCCTGCTGCTTGGCCTGGGCGTCGTTTAAATGCAAAACAAATTCTTTGTAGTTTTTAACGCGCTCGACCACAGGCAAATTTGCCTCGGTCAGCCTGTTGTATTCCATAAAACCCGTTACTTTGCCCATACTAAAACCTTTATCCAATCATTCTTTATGCGGCTTGTTTTGCCGATGTGGCCGCCAATTCGGTCAATGCGCGTTTGTATTCAAGCGGCATAACTTTCACAAATTTAGCTCTTGCGGCGGACCAATCTGCCAATAAAGCCAGTGCTCGTTCACTACCGGTATAGCGTGCATGCTTTTCTATCAGCGTTTTGAGTGTGACTTCATCGGCCTGATTTAAGTGCTGCACTTTGCCTACAGCGGCATCGGCCGCTTCTACTTTTTCTAAAGCGACCATGCTCATGTTGCAGCGTTTAGCAAATAAGCCGTCTTCGTCATAGACATAAGCCACGCCGCCGCTCATGCCGGCCGCGAAGTTTTGCCCGGTCAAGCCCAACACCACCACCGTGCCGCCCGTCATGTATTCGCAACCGTGGTTGCCCACGCCTTCGACCACGGCGGTGGCACCGGAATTGCGCACGCAGAAACGCTCGCCGGCCACGCCCCTGAAATAGCTTTCCCCGGTGGTTGCGCCGTACATGACGGTGTTGCCGACTATGATGTTTTCATGGGCTAAGCCACGGAAAGTGACCGGTGGTTTAATAATGATGCGTCCGCCGCATAGGCCTTTACCGACGTAGTCGTTACCTTCACCGGTCAATTCAAAGGTGATGCCTTGAGCTAAGAACGCGGCAAAACTTTGCCCCGAAGTGCCGTTAAAATTAATGCGTATGCTGTCATCGGGCAAGCCTGCCTGACCAAAACGGGTGGCAATTTGATTGGACAACATGGTGCCTACCGTACGGTTGGTATTGGAAATAGCCACGTCCAACACGACTTTTTTACCTTCTTCCAAGGCCGGCTTGGCCATGGCCACTAGCTTGTTATCCAAGGCATGGGCTAGGCCGTGATCTTGCACGTCGTTATTTTTACGTGACACCTCTGCCGGCATGGCTGGCAAATGGAACACCTTGCTGAAATCCAAGCCGTTAATTTTCCAATGGTCTAGGCCGGCTTGCATGTCTAACAAATCGGCACGGCCGATTAAATCATCAAACTTGGCAATGCCCATAGACGCCATCAACTCACGCACTTCTTCAGCGACAAAGAAGAAATAATTCACCACGTGTTCAGGCTGACCGGTAAAGCGCTTACGCAATTCTGGGTCTTGGGTGGCGACACCGACTGGGCAGGTATTCAAATGGCATTTACGCATCATGATGCAGCCTTCTACCACCAACGGTGCGGTGGCAAAACCAAATTCGTCGGCACCTAATAATGCGCCTATGACCACGTCACGGCCAGTTTTGATTTGACCATCGACTTGCACTACCACGCGGCCGCGCAATTGATTGAGCACCAAGGTTTGCTGTGTTTCCGCCAAGCCTATTTCCCAGGGTCCACCGGCGTGTTTCACCGATGAAATCGGCGATGCGCCAGTGCCACCGTCATGGCCCGCAATCACAATGTGATCGGATTTGGCTTTGGCCACACCGGCTGCCACTGTACCCACGCCAGTTTCCGCCACCAATTTGACGGAAATAGACGCTTTAGGATTGGCGTTTTTCAGGTCGTGTATCAGTTGCGCCAAATCTTCAATCGAATAAATA
>SXVG01000127.1 GCA_005791685.1 Methylotenera sp.
GATGGCATCCTGCTTGGCTAGGTTGATGGCCAGGCCTATCCATTTGATGGCTGGGTCCTCGCTGAGATTGAGACTGCTTGGTCTGCTGTCGGGGTGCCAGGTCGCCATGAGGTATTCAGTCAATTCCAAGGCGTAGGCGCTGTAACGTGAGCGCATCAGGACCAGTGCGCTGGGGGCGGCTAGGCCTTGATGGTAGGGCTGGCAACAGCTGTTGTAGGCTTTGCCGCTGTCGCAAGGGCAGGCTTGCATGGCGGGTTGTTGGCTTGAGGGTTTAGCTGAGCTCACGCGTTTCTAAAAATGCTAGGTCCGGGTAACGCTCTTGGGCCATTTGCAAATTCACTCGATTAGGTGCTAAGTAAACGTATTCATTGGCGCCGTCTAAGGCCACGTTGAAACCGTATTTATCGGCAATCGCACTTAAATCACTGTCTTTGCCGCGCAACCAGCGCGCGGTGTAACAATCGTAATTTTCAAAGACGATGTCGACGCCGTATTCGTGTTCTAAACGGTGCGCCACCACCTCAAATTGCAACATGCCGACCGCACCTAAAATCAAATCGTTGGACAATAAAGGGCGGAATAATTGCGATGCCCCTTCTTCAGCGAGTTGCTGTAAGCCTTTTTGCAACTGCTTCATTTTTAATGGGTTTTTCAAGCGTGCTCGGCGGAAAAATTCAGGCGCGAAAGACGGTAGGCCGGTAAATTTCAGGTTTTCGTTTTCACTGAAGGTGTCGCCCACTTTGATGGTGCCGTGATTGGGGATGCCTATGATGTCACCGGAATACGCTTCATCCATGGTGGTGCGGTCTTGTGCCATAAAGGTGATGGCGTTATTCACTGACATCAGTTTGCCGGTGCTGACTTGCTTGATTTTCATGCCACGTTCAAAGCGACCCGAGCAGACACGTAAAAACGCAATTCTGTCCCTGTGCTTAGGGTCCATATTGGCTTGTATCTTAAAGACAAAGCCAGAAAATTTATTTTCATCCGGTGCCACGCTTCGGGTGGCGGCGTTGCGTGCCAGTGGGGCGGGCGATAAATCGACCACGGCGTCTAATAGCGATTGCACGCCAAAGTTATTGATGGCTGAACCAAAGAAGACCGGCGTTTGTTTGCCGCTTAAATAGCGTTCGGCATTAAAGCTGTGCGAGGCGCCACGTACCAATTCTACGTTGATGCGCAATTCGTCGGCGACCGCGCCCAGCACTTCGTCCAAGCGTGGGTTATCTAGGCCTTGGATGGTTTCCGAGGTGCCTTTTTCTGCGCGTGGATCAAAGAAAGCAATGCTGTCGGTGTAGAGGTTGTACACGCCTCTAAAGCTTTTGCCCATGCCTATCGGCCAAGTCATGGGCGCGCATTCCATGCCCAAGGTGGTTTCTATTTCATCGAGCAATTCTATAGGCTCGCGACTTTCACGGTCCAATTTATTGATGAAGGTGATAATTGGTGTGTCGCGCATGCGGCAGACGTTGAGCAACTTGATGGTTTGTGCTTCCACGCCGTTGACCGCATCAATCACCATCACCGCTGAATCCACCGCCGTCAGCGTTCGGTAGGTGTCCTCAGAAAAGTCATCGTGGCCCGGGGTGTCGAGCAAGTTGATCATGTGTTCGCGGTAGGGGAATTGCATCACCGAGGAGGTGACCGAAATGCCGCGTTGCTTTTCTAATTCCATCCAGTCCGAGGTGGCGTGGCGCGAGGCTTTGCGGCCACGCACTTCGCCGGCCACCTATATGGCGCCACCAAACCACAATAATTTTTCGGTTAAGGTGGTTTTACCCGCATCCTGGTGAGAAATAATGGCAAAGGTTCGACGGCGTTTAATTTCGCCTTGCAAGGCGGTCGGCGCGGGTGAGGACATGGCTTGAGCTGATCTTTGATTTAAGGCAAGGCCGCCATTTTACCTTAAATTTGTTTTTTTAAAATCGTGGCCTACGCGACGGATGATTTAATCGCGCTGGACTTGCGCCATTTCGCGTTTACGCCGGCGTTCTTGGCGTAAGCTGTATAGCGTGGAGGCAATGACCGCCAGCGTTACCACGGCGATGGTCACGGTGGCAACGGCGTTGATGCTGGGGTTTAAGCCCAGGCGTGCGCGCGAGAAAATCACCATGGGCATGGTGGAATAGCCTGGGCCAGATAAGAAAGACGATAAGACCACGTCATCAAACGACAGGGTGAAAGTCAGCAAGAAGGCCGACAGCAAGGCGGGCATGAGCAGTGGTAAAGTGACCAAGCTAAAGACTTGCCAAGGGCGGCAGCCTAAATCCATGGCCGCCTCGTCTAATTGTCTGTCCATTTCGCCCAAACGTGAGCTCACCACCACCGTGGCGTAAGCCGTGCCCAGTAAGGCATGGCCTAGCAATATGGTGAATAAGCCGCGCTCAGGGTAGCCGGTGGCCTGTTGCACGGACACCAGCATCAATAACAAGGATAAACCGACAATCACGTCCGGCATGACCAAGGGCGTGCTGGCCATAGAGGACAGCAAGCTGCGGCCAGAAAAGCGTTGGTAGCGGTTTAAGGCAAAGGCGGTGAACAGCCCAAAAAACACCGAAATCAGCGCAGAGAAAAAGGCGATTTTAAGCGATAAAAGCACCGCCGCAATCAGATCACTGTCTTGCATCAGCGCGGCATACCAGCGCAGGCTGGCATGGCTCCAAACCGTGACCAGTTGGGAGTCGTTGAAGGAGTAGGCGACCAAGGTGAAGATGGGCAGGAATAAGAAAAAATACACCGCCAGCATCCAAGCGCGGCTAAACCAGGCGTTTATTTTAGGGCTCATGATTTAATCGGCCTGTTCAGACTGGTATTTGTTGTATACGGCCATGGGTAACATGATCAGCAACAGCATGACCATGGTCACCGCGCAGGCCATGGGCCAATCGTTGTTGCTAAAGAATTCGTCCCACAGCACGCGACCTATCATCAAGGTGTTGGGGCCGCCCAGCAATTCGGGAATGACGTATTCGCCGACCGCTGGGATAAACACCAACATGCAACCGGCGATGATGCCGGCTTTAGATAAAGGCACGGTAATTAGCCAAAAGGTTTTAAACGGGCTGCTGCCTAAATCCGCCGCGGCTTCTAAATAGCGCAGGTCCAGCTTAGACAGGTTGGCGTAGAGAGGCAAAATCATGAAGGGTAGATACGAATAAACCATGCCTATCATCAATGAGAATGGCGTATTGAGCATTTCGATGGGCGCGGCTATCAAACCTAAACTCAGCAAGGCGTTATTGATGATGCCGTTATTCACCAGCAAGGTTTTCCAGGCGTAGATGCGCAGCAAAAACGAGGTCCAAAAGGGCAGCATAATCAGCATGACCAATAGGGCTTGCCAGTGCTTAGGCGCGCGCGCCATAAAGTAAGCGAAAGGGTAGCCCATCGTCAAACAAATGAGGGTGGTGAGTGCGGCGTATTTCAGCGAGGATAAATAGGTGGCCAAATACAGCTCGTCGTAAGCTAAGAATACATAGCTGCTGACGTCTAATTTAATCGTCGGCCAAGTGCCATGCCAACTGAACATGCCAGACACCGCGGTGGTCTGCATCTCGGATAGGCTGATTTTTAGGACGATTAATAAAGGCGCTAAGGCTAATAGTAAAAACCACAGATAAGGCAGGCCTATCACCCAGTGCCGGCCGCTTAGCCAGGTGCGCCCATCGTTAGATATTTTATGCTTGGTCGCCCCCATCATTGCGTCAATACCACCATGGCGCTATCGCTCCATGTGGCATAAGCCTTATCGCCATGGCTTAAGCCACCGCTTAAATCGCGGCTGTGATTGAGTGCTTGCACTTGTATCACTTTGCCACTGGCTAGCTTTAAATGGTAGCTTGTGTATGCCCCAAAATAGGCCATTTCCACCACCGTGCCTACACAATGATTGTGCGTGCTGCTTGGTTTTTTATGGCTGAGCACTATTTTTTCTGGGCGTAATGCCACTGCCACCGCCATGCCGACATGACCAGTGATGCCATGGCCTATGTAATGCAGGCAATCGGCACTTTGCACGGTGGCGTGATGGTCTTGATTTTCTTTTATTAGGCCATCAAAGATGTTGACGTTGCCGATAAAATCGGCGACTTGCCGACTGTTAGGCTGCTCATAAATTTCAGCTGGCGAGCCCACTTGTAAAAAAGCGCCTGCGCTCATCACCGCCATGCTTGTCGCCATGGTCATGGCCTCCTCTTGGTCGTGGGTGACCAGCACGCAGGTAACACCGACTTCTTCTATGATGTTAAGCAATTCAATTTGCGTACTTTCCCGCAGTTTTTTATCCAAGGCGCCCAGTGGTTCATCCAGTAATAATAATTTAGGCCGCTTGGCGATGCTGCGGGCCAGTGCCACCCGCTGTTGTTGGCCACCGGATAGCTGATGGGGTTTGCGCTGGGCATATTGAGTCAATTGCACCAATCTCAACATGGCGTCTACCCGTTCAGCGACGGCCTCTTTCGCCATACCGTCACGCCGTAAGCCAAAGGCGATGTTGTCGCTGACGCTTAAATGAGGAAACAAGGCGTACGATTGAAACATCATGTTGATGGGCCGCTGGTAGGCGGGCAGGTCAGTGATGTCTTGCCCGGCTAAAAAAATCCTGCCCTGCGTTGGCGTTTCAAACCCAGCCAGCATGCGCAACAAGGTTGATTTGCCGCAACCTGAGCCACCTAATAGGGCGAAAATTTCACCGCTGGCGACCTTGAGAGTGACCTGGTCTACGGCTTTAACCAGCCCGTCATAAATTTTGCTGACCCCCTCTATCCGCAGTAAATATTCACCGGTTTCGTTTGCGTGTGCGTCGTGACCCATCATTACAATCCTGTTTTAAATCGGGTGAATAAACGCGTCATGATGCGACGGGTGCCGTTATCTACGGTGCCGGGCGGAATGAGTTTAGCCACATCGCTGGCCGGCAGAAAGATGGTTTTATTTTGCTTAATTTCCGTCTCCACAAAAGGCGTGGCAGCTTGATTTGGGTTGGCATAGGCCAGCGCATTGGTTAAGCTGGCATGCACTTGTGGTCGCATGATGTAATTGATGAATAGATGCGCATTGCCTGGGTGGGGCGCATCGGCCGGAATGGCCATGGTGTCCATGAACAATAAGCCGCCGGTTTTGGGGACGAGGGCGACGATGTTTTGCGCCAGTTTATTTTCTATCGCGCGTTTGCGGGCTAAGTTAAAGTCGCCGGCCCAGCCTAAGGCCACGCAGACCTGACCGCTGGCTAAATCTTCAATTTGACCGCCTGAATTGAAGCGTTTGATGTCTGGCCGTACTTTTTTTAATAGGGCGAAAGCCGCTTGGTAATCCGCTGGGTTTTTGCTGTACGGATCGCGGCCTAGGTAATGCAGGGCGATGGGAAAGACTTCGGATGCCGTGTCCAGCATGGTGATGCCGCAGGATTTTAATTTGTGCGTGTATAGGCTATTAAACACCAAGTCCCAGGCGTTGTCTGGCATGGGGGTGCTACCCAAAGCTTGTTTAACTTTATCGACATTGATGCCAACCGTGGTGTAACTCCACAGCCAATCGACCAAATAGGCATTGCCTGGATCAAACGCCTGCATTTGTTGCAAAATGGTCGGGTCCAGATTCTGCCAATTGGGCAATTGTTTTTTATCCAACTTTTGGAATAAGCCGCCCTCGATTTGCAATTTCGCCCAGTTTGAAGAAGGTACGACGATGTCGTAACCGGTTTTTCTGGCGACCAATTTCGCATGCAAAATTTCGTTGCTATCAAAAATGTCGTAGCGCACTTTGATGCCGCTTTCTTTTTCAAAATTGGCAATGGTGTCTGGCGCTAAATAGTCTGACCAGTTGTATACGTTCAGCACTTTTTCTTCGCTGGCAAGGGCTAGACTGGAGAGGTTAAGGGCAAGCAGCATTAGGCCCAAGCAGCTGGTTACTAAGCTGTTTAGTAAGCTGGACTTGTACGATGCGTGCATGACTACCTTTCTAAAATGCAATGGGCTATGGAAATAAAAAAACACAAGGCATGCCGTGTTTTTCGAAATAATTCTAACATGGGCGCATGGTTTTTTCGTAGCTTAAACCAGCAAACAGTCGGCAATCGTCGTGTATCATAATAGCCATCAAGTGCGTGCGGCTATTTTTGCGTTTATGACACTATTTTAGAATAGGGCCTTTGCCGTGAGCATGCAGACAAAACCGTGTAAATGAGAAAAAGATGAACATTATTATTCAGCCCAGTCGTGCCTATGACGATCAAAAACCCGGCACCTCGGGTTTGCGCAAAAACGTAAGGGTGTTTCAGCAAGCCGGCTACTTAGAAAATTTTGTGCAAAGTATTTTTGACACGCTGCTGGTGCCGGCAGGGGCCACGCTAACCTTAGGCGGTGACGGTCGTTATTACAACCGGGTAGCCATACAAACCATCATTAAGATGGCCGCAGCCAATGGCTTTGCGCGCGTTTTGCTTGGGCAAGGGGGCATTTTATCAACCCCGGCCGCCTCGCATATTATTCGAAAATACCAGACCTTTGGCGGCATGATATTGTCTGCCAGTCACAATCAAGGCGGTCCGCAAGGTGACTTTGGCATCAAGTACAACATCAGCAACGGCGGTCCTGCGACCGAGAAAATTACCGATGCGGTGTTTGCTAAGAGCAAAGTGATTGGTCAGTATAAAATCGCCGATTTAGCCGACGTTGATATTGATCATTTGGGTGTCACGCTCATGGCTGAAGGGCAATTTAGTGTGGAAGTCATCGATGCGGTGCAAGACTATGCTGATTTAATGGAAGAGTTATTCGATTTTTCAGCCATACGGTCTTTATTGAAAAGTGGTTTTCGCATGCAGTTTGACGCCATGCATGCGGTCACCGGCCCGTACGCGCAAGAGATTTTTGTGCGTCGCTTGGGCGCCCCGCAGGCCAGTTTGATGAACTGCCAGCCCAGTGAGGATTTTAACGGTGGCCATCCGGATCCCAACTTAACCTACGCCGAAGATTTGGTGAAAATCATGTATGCCGGTGCGGATGCGCCCGATTTCGGTGCCGCCTCAGACGGCGATGGCGATCGCAATATGATCTTGGGTAAAAATTTCTTTGTCACGCCATC
The DNA here is from genome assembly GCA_005791685.1 of Methylotenera sp. Taxonomy (GTDB): domain Bacteria; phylum Pseudomonadota; class Gammaproteobacteria; order Burkholderiales; family Methylophilaceae; genus Methylotenera. The sequence goes on from SXVG01000127.1 coordinate 7,084, forward strand.
GGACAGTTTGGCAGTGTTGGCCGCCAATGCCACTTTGGTGCCAGCTTATGCCGCCGGCATTGCCGGCGTGGCCAGGTCCATGCCCACCAGTGGGGCGGTGGATAGGGTGGCCGCCAAATTAGCCATTCCATGCTATGAAACCCCTACCGGTTGGAAGTTTTTTGGCAATTTAATGGATGCCGGCAAGGTCACCTTATGTGGCGAAGAAAGTTTTGGTACCAGCTCCAACCATGTGCGGGAAAAAGACGGTTTGTGGGCGGTGTTGTTTTGGTTGAACGTGTTAGCGAAAAAGCAATTGGGCGGGCGGCAGATTTCGGTGGAGCAAGTGTTGCAAGCGCATTGGGCAGAGTTTGGCCGCAACGTGTATTCCAGACACGATTATGAAGCCATCCCCAGTGAAGCGGCTAACAGCGTGATGCAGCATATACAAGGGCAATTTGCCGATTTGCCCGGCCAGCGCCTAGGCAATTACACGGTGAGAAGTTGTGATGATTTTAGCTACCACGATGCCATTGATGGTTCGGTGAGTCACCATCAGGGTTTGCGTATCTTGTTTGAAGACGGCTCGCGCATCGTATTTAGGTTGTCCGGTACCGGTACCGAAGGCGCGACCTTGCGTATTTATTTAGAGGCTTTTGAGCCGGATTTAGCCAAGCAGGCGGTCGATGCGCAGCAGGCCTTGGCTGAGATGATAGGTTTGGCCTTAAGTCTGTCGCAATTATCAGAAAAAACCGGCCGCAATACGCCTACCGTGATTACTTAAGGCTAATCGACCTCGTCTATCCAAGCCAGTTGTATGGCTTCCAAGATGCGTTCGCCGCATTTGTTAGCATCGTCATCAAAGCCATCCAAGGCCATGACCCAAGCCATTAAATCGGTGTAGCGCACGGTGCGTGGGTCGATGTCTGGGTGCTGATCGTAGAGCGATTCGGCGATGCGTAGGCTGTCGGTCCATTTCATATGACGGTCTCGATAAAAAGTGGCTCAAGCTTACACCAAATCGATTGCACGTGCGCTCACGCGGCGGACAAAAAACGCTTAAATTTCCGTCTTAAGGCTAAGTTTGGGTTGATTTAAGGTTTTAACGTTCGTGCTAGGCCGTGCTAAAATGGCGCACAGTCATACACTAACATTCAACCGTATTTGGAAAGCGAAACATTATGTCACTTGCCCCCACGCATCAGGCGCCCTTTACTTACGACCTTACTTTAAATAAAGCGGACGCGGCTTTGTGGGACATGATCTCACACGAAGTGGTACGTCAGCATGAACACATAGAGCTGATTGCTTCGGAAAACTACACCAGCCCTGCGGTGATGCAGGCGCAAGGCTCGCAGCTCACCAATAACTACGCTGAAGGCTATCCTGGCAAACGTTTTTATGGTGGTTGTGAATACGTCGATCAAATTGAGCAGTTGGCCATAGACCGTTTGAAGGCCTTGTACGGTGCCGAGTACGCCAATGTGCAACCGCACTCTGGTTCGCAAGCCAATCAAGCGGTGTATTTTTCCATATTAAAGCCGGGTGACACGGTGATGGGCATGAACTTAGGCCATGGCGGTCATTTAACCCATGGTTCGCCGGCCAATTTATCCGGTAAATTATTTAACATCGTGCCTTATGGCTTAAACGATAAAGAAGAAATCGATTATGACGAGATGGAGCGCATCGCTGTTGAATGTCAGCCCAAGTTATTGATAGGTGGCGCCTCGGCCTATGCCTTACGCTTTGATTGGGCGCGCATGGCGGAGATTGCCAAAAAAGTCGGGGCGTATTTTATGGTGGACATGGCGCACTACTCCGGTTTGATTGCGGCCGGCGTTTATCCCAACCCGGTGCCGCATGCCGATTTCGTTACATCCACCACGCATAAAACCCTGCGTGGCCCACGCGGCGGCATTATTTTGGCCAAAGCCGAGTTTGAGAAATCGCTTAATTCCAGCGTGTTCCCAGCTTTGCAAGGCGGGCCATTGATGCACGTGATTGCCGCGAAAGCCACGACTTTCTTAGAGGCCGCGCAACCGGCATTTAAAGCCTATCAAACACAGGTCATTAAAAATGCCCAAGCCATGGCCGAGACCTTGGTTGCACGGGGTTTGCGCATTATTTCTGGCCGTACCGAGTCGCACATGTTTTTAGTCGATTTGCGTCCCAAAGGCCTCACCGGCAAAGCGGCCGATGCCGCATTGGGCTTGGCGCACATTACCGTCAATAAAAATGCCATTCCGAATGATCCAGAAAGCCCATTCGTTACTTCTGGTATACGCATAGGCGCACCGGCAATCACTACGCGTGGTTTTAAAGAAGACGAAGCTAGGCTGGTGGCCAATTTAATTGCCGACGTGCTGGATCAGCCTAACGATGAAGCGGTCATTGCCGCCACTAAGGCCAAAGTGCATGCGCTAACGGCCCGCTTTCCGGTCTATCAAGTTAGATAATTCAGTCGTTAGACTTTAGTCGCTAGTTAAAAACCAAAACCAACTACCAACTACCAACTACCAACTACCAACTACCAACTAACGACTAACGACTAACGACTAACGACTAACGACTAACGACTACCAACTAACGACTACTCATATGAAATGCCCTTTTTGCGGTGATGCCGATACCCAGGTGATTGATTCTCGTGTCAATGACGAGGGTAATGCCATACGCCGTCGTCGTAAATGCGGCGTGTGTGACAAGCGTTTTACCACTTATGAAACTGCGGAGTTGATGATGCCGCAAGTGGTCAAAAGCAACGGTACGCGAGAGGCGTTTGATCGCGAAAAATTACGCCTGTCTTTCACGCGCGCTTTGCACAAGCGTCCTGTACCCACCGAATACGTGGATAGGGCTTTGGATAGAATTTCACAAAAACTGCTCAGTTTGGGCGAGCGTGAGGTTCCCACTCGCGTGTTGGGCGAAAGCGTGATGCATGAATTAAAGTTGATGGACAAGGTGGCGTATATACGTTTTGCCTCGGTCTATCGTAGCTTTTCGGACGTGGATGATTTTAATGAAGCGATTCGTGAACTGTAGGTCATCATTAGGACTAAAAAATGAGAGTGATTAAGTGGGCAAGCATAGCCTTAAGCGTATTTACCGTGGTCTTAACCTTGGTCTTTTTTGCTTGGTGGGCCATGAAAGATAGTTTGGTGTTTGGCAGCGATAAATTTGACCAAGTCAAATGGATGCAGGCGCAGGCTGGCTTAGACCAGCAATGCAAACGCGGCGACATGGCTTATGATTTGCAGCAAAACATTTTACTCAAAGGCACGCCCAGAGCCGCTGTCGCTATATTGCTTGGTCGCCCCAGTTACGATGCCGATAATAGCGTGGAATACGATTTGGGTAAGTGCATGCACGTCTATCATGGCTTGTTGATTTATTTTGACGAAAATAATAATTTAATCAACAGTCGCATTTCTTCACATTAAATCCCATGCCCTAATGCTGGCTACCCATTTTGTTCTCGATCGCTGATCACACTTACATGGCACTTGCACTGCAGTTAGCAGAGCAGGGCTTGTACAGCACAGCACCCAATCCTAGGGTGGGCTGTGTGGTAGTCAAAAACAATCAAATTGTCGGTCAAGGCGCCCATCTAAAAGCCGGTCAAGCGCATGCTGAGGTGCTGGCGCTAAGTCAGGCCGGGGCCGCTGCTCAAGGTGCGGACGTGTACGTCACTTTGGAGCCGTGCAGTCATTTTGGCCGCACCCCGCCTTGTGCGGATGCCTTGTTGGCGGCCGGCGTGAAGCGGGTGGTGGTGGCCATGCAAGACCCCAATCCTTTGGTGGCGGGGCTGGGTATTAAGCGCTTGCAAGCGCAAGGCGTGCAGGTGGAGCAAGGCCTGCTAGCGTCGCAAGCACAGGCCCTCAATCTGGGCTTTATCTCGCGCATGACACGGCATAGGCCTTATCTGCGCAGTAAACTGGCGGCCAGTTTGGATGGCCGCACTGCCCTTAAAAACGGCCTAAGCCAGTGGATAACATCCGAGGCGGCCAGGAATGATGTGCAGCATTGGCGTGGGCTATCTTGTGCCATCATGACCGGCGTAGGCACGGTATTGCAAGATAACCCCAGCCTGACGCTACGCTCGCCGGACGTGTTGAGCCTGGCGGGATCGCGTCAGCCTTTACGGGTCATCGTCGACAGCCGTTTGCGTAGCCCTATGGACAGTCAAATACTGTCGCCGGCCAGTTTGCAAACGGGGCCGGTGTTGATCGCCTATGCAGCAGCGCCGGCCGCTAAAGTGGCGAAGTTAAAGCAATCTGGGGCAGAGTTGCTGGCTATGCCCGATGCGGTGGGTCGCGTGGATTTGACCGCTTTGTTAACGCACTTGGCTGAGCGTGGGGTGAACGATGTGTTGTTGGAAGCCGGGGCCGTTTTAAATGGCGCATTCTTGCAGGCTCAGTTGATAGATGAATTTATTTTTTATTACGCGGCCAAGTTGATGGGCGGTGATGCTAAGCCTATGTTTGTGTTGCCTGAATTTAGCCAAATGTCGCAAGCGCTGGATTTGCAGATTTTAGAGGTGCGGCAGTTGGGTGCCGATTTGCGCTTGCGCGCCCAGCCCAAACCGGCTTAGTTTAAGTGGCATAGACCATGTTGATCGACACCCATTGCCACTTGGATGCAACTGAATTTTCTGCAGACCGGTCGGCGATGTTAGAACAGGCCTACGCAGTTGGGGTTAAAGGAATCGTTATCCCCGCTGTGGCGCGTGAAAACTTTGCCGCCGTCATTGCCCTATGTCGGCAACATAAAAACTGCGCCTACGCGCTTGGCATACATCCTATGTATGTGGATACAGCCGCATGGGCTGATTTAGAAATACTGCAAGACGGTTTGCGTCAAAATGACGCCTTGGCCATAGGTGAAATTGGTTTGGATTATTTTGCAAAATGCACTGGCGATGCCGTCGCCCACCGTCAGCGGCAAAGCCATTTTTTGATTGAGCAATTGAAGTTGGCTAAGCAATTCAATTTGCCGGTGATATTGCATGTGCGTCAAGCGGTCGATGACGTGCTCAAGCATTTGCGTCGTCATGAGGTGTGCGGCGGCATTGCGCATGCGTTTAACGGTAGCTTGCAGCAAGCCGAGCAATTTATCGCCATGGGTTTTAAGTTGGGTTTTGGTGGGGCCATGACTTATGATCGCGCCACTAAGATACGCGATTTGGCTAAGCGCTTACCGTTTGAATCCTTGGTATTGGAGACCGATGCCCCGGATATGCCACCGGCATGGTTGGCAAAAGGGCTTAGAAATAGCCCCATGGAATTAGCAAAAATCGCTCAAGTGTTAGCCGACTTAAGGCAAGTCAAGCTGGCGCAAGTGCTTGATATTACTGGAGCCAATGCCCTCAAAGTTTTGCCAAAATTGGCCAACTTATGCACATCACCTCATGTGCTACTTTAACTTTAACAAAAAACCCTTTGCAATCAATGGCGATAATTTAAGCTATTGATTTTTAACGATAAAATATTAGTTTAAAAAGTAGGCGATTTGAAAAAAGCCTTATAGATTGCTATGTTACATTTTCAAGTCACAGTTATTCACAAAGTTATCCACAGATATTGTGGAGAGTATTTTTAAAATGATGGAACTTTTTATAAGTCAACTTTTTTATTGAGTATTTATTTCACCGGCAGGCGGGTTTATTGCTAGGAAAACGCTGATTTTATGTTAGTCAATACGCAACATTATCGAACCATTTGGCCTACTGCGCTGATAGCCGGCGGGCAGCTTAGTGTGTCTATCATAGACCAAACCAAGTTGCCGCATGCGTTTGAAATTGTGCACATAAGCCATTTAGCGCAGATGGTCACAGCGATTAAAACCATGCAAGTGCGAGGCGCGCCCTTGATAGGTGCGGCCGCCGCTTATGGCTTGGCTTTGGCTGCCCAAGAAGACAGCACTGACGGCGCTTTGCAAGCGGCCGCCAGTCGTTTACGCTTAAGTCGGCCCACTGCGGTTAATTTAGATTGGGCGGTGAGCCGCATGCTGGGCTTAATGTTGCAGCACCCACAAAATGTGCGTGCCCAATTAGCATGGGCGGAGGCGCAGAAGATTTGTGACGAAGACGTGCTGCAAAATCAAGCCATAGGGCGGCATGGATTGGATTTGATTAAACAGCTTGCGCCAAATGACGCGCGTGTCTTGCATGTGCTCACGCATTGCAATGCCGGTTGGCTGGCGACCGTGGATGTGGGCACGGCGCTGGCGCCCATCTATGCCGCGCATCAGGCCGGCATCGCGCTGCACGTTTGGGTGGACGAAACCCGGCCGCGTAACCAAGGTGCCAGCCTTACCGCTTGGGAATTGGCCGAGCAGGGCGTGCCGCATACCGTCATCAGCGATAATGCCGGTGGGCATTTGATGCAACAAGGCTTGGTCGACATGGTCTTGGTTGGTGCGGATCGGGTCAGCGCTAGTGGTGATGTCTGCAATAAGATAGGTACTTATTTAAAAGCCCTGGCAGCGTTCGATAATGGCATCCCGTTTTACGCGGCGGTGCCTAGCCCGACCATAGATTGGTCGGTTAAGGATGCCAGAACCGAAATTGAAATTGAGCAACGCCACGGTGACGAGGTCGCCCACATACAAGGCTTGGCGCTAGATGGCAGCGTACAAAACGTGCGCTTGATTCCCGCCAACTCCAATGCCGCCAATCCGGCTTTTGATATCACCCCAGCCCGGTTGGTGAGCGGTATTATTACTGAGCGCGGTGTGTTTAGCCCGGCCGACTTGGTCGGCAGTCGAGTGACTAAAGAGTCCATGGGGGCTAAGTGATGACAGAATCAACTGAAATGGCATGGCGTGAACAGCTTTTGGCCAGCACCCAGCAATTGGCGGCATTGGGCCTGAACAAAGGCACGTCAGGTAATCTCAGCGTGCGCACTGACTCGGGTTTTTTGCTGACGCCGTCTGGCATGAATGTGGCGCAGATGGATGCGAATAGCATGGTGAAAATGCAATGGGACGGTGGCTTTGAGCTGGGTAAAAAACCCTCCAGTGAGTGGCGTTTCCATAGGGATATTTTGCTAGCCAAACCGGAAATCAATGCGGTGGTGCATACCCACAGCACGTTTGCCACTACCTTGGCCTGTTTGCATAAAGCCATTCCAGCTTTTCATTACATGATAGCCATTGCCGGTGGCGACAGCATAGAATGTGCCGACTACGCTTTATTTGGCAGCCAAGCCTTATCGGACAATGCGCTGTTGGCCTTGTCTGAACGTAAAGCCTGTTTGCTGGCCAACCATGGCATGATAGCCTTGGGCCGGGATTTGCCGCATGCCTTGTCTGTGACTTTGGAGGTGGAAAATCTAGCCGAACAATATTGGCGCACCTTGCAAGTGGGCGAGCCCAAGCTATTAAGCTCGGCCGAAATGCGTGAAGTGTTTAGCCAATTTAAGGGTTACGCTGACTGGGGCTAGGTCGGCGTTAAGTCTGGCCACGGCTCACGGCTGTAGCCAGACTTCACTTAATTAACGTATCACTTCTTTGAGTTGTTCTAATATCGCTGGGTTTTCTAAGGTGGAAAGATCGGACGTGATCTCTTCGCCCTTGGCTAGGTTGCGCAACAAGCGACGCATGATTTTACCTGAGCGGGTTTTAGGTAAATTGTCACCAAAGCGAATTTCATCGGGCTTAGCTATCGGGCCAATTTCTTTCCCCACCCAGTCACGTAATTGTGCGACGATTTGTTTGGCGGTATCTCCCTCAGGTCTAGCGCCCTTTAGCACCACGTAAGCCACCACCGACTCGCCTTTGATGTCATGCGGTTTGCCTACCACCGCCGCTTCCGCCACCAAGGGGTTGGATACCAGCGCCGATTCAATTTCCATGGTGCCTAAGCGATGACCGGATACATTTAATACGTCGTCTATGCGGCCCATGATGGTGAAGAAACCGGTTTTGGCATCGCGTATGGCGCCGTCACCAGCCAAATAGGTGGTGCCTCCCAAATCTAAGGGGTAGTAGCTAGACTTATAGCGCTCTGGGTCGTTATAGATGGTGCGTATCATGGATGGCCAAGGTTTTTTAATGACTAATAAACCGCCTGTGCCCCAAGGCACGTCTTTGCCGGTTTCGTCGACCACGTCTATGTCTATGCCAGGGAAGGGTAAGGTGCAAGAGCCTGGCACCAGGGCTGTGGCGCCGGGCAGTGGGGTGATGACATGGCCACCTGTTTCGGTTTGCCAGAAGGTGTCGACGATGGGGCAGCGACTGCCACCGACATTCTCGTA